>JAHJQF010000001.1:600000-900000 GCA_018819405.1 Patescibacteria group bacterium | reverse complement strand
AAATGCTTTGGATATGGTGGGCGAGGCTAAACATGATTATATTTTAGTTTGGAATGAGGATCATGTGAATTTAGCACCCCAGGAAGTCTATCCGGAAATAATAAAAGAAATGAAAGAAAATAATGTAGATTACATGATGTATTCCTGGTGGGTCTTTGGAGAATATCGTAAAAATTTTTTAGCTGATAATTTAGAAGAACATGAGTATATAGATACGGTTTATTTGACCAAAAAATTATGGAAACACCAACTAGATAAAGGATATGATAAATATATTATCTCTATGTCCGGTATTTTTAATAAAAAATTTTTAATAAAATTATTAAAGCAAGAGAGGTATAAATTGCCACGATGGATTACTACCAATCTTTTCAGGGTAATGATACTATTAGATAGGTTGGGTTTTAAGTTTAATCATCGCAAATATTACGATTTGATAAATAGATTGATTTTTGGTAAACTGACAAAATGGCAAAACAATTATCCCTTTGAATTGGAAAAGTCGCCTTATCGTTGGGATATTTTGCCAATTAAAATGGGTCTGGCAAAATATGAATTGTTTGCCTGTATAGATGATAATTTGGGTTATCCAGGTAGCGATTTAATTAGTAGAGGTTTATATAAAGAGGATAAAAAATATGATAAAAGAGATACAACACATTGACAAGCCTTGGGGTTATGAAGAAATATTAGAGACCAATGATAAATATACTGTCAAAAGATTAATGATGAAAAATAGTCATCAATGCTCATATCAGTATCACGAACATAAACTTGAAACCATAGTAGCTTTGTCTGGCAAATTAGTTATTATTTATGAAGATAAGGAAGTAATCTTAAATCCGGGAGAAGTTGCTACCATTGAGCCGTTTGAAAAACACCGTATGGCCGCTCGCGAAGGAGATGCTCTTTATTTGGAGTGTTCTACTTCGGAGTTGGATGACGTAGTGAGAGTAGAGGACGATTATGGCCGCAGTTAACTATAAAGTATTGATACCGGCTGCTAGTGCTAGCCGTCATTTGGGAGATTTAGTAAAATATACTAACCATTCTTTGATTAGGATTGGAAAAAAACCCACTTTATCATATATCATAGAAGCTTATCCTAAGGATATAACAATAGTTATAGCTATTGGTTATTTTGGCGAGCAGATAAAGGATTTTGTTAAACTAGCTTATCCTGATAGAAGATTTGAGTTTGTTGAGGTTGATAAATATGAAGGACCGGGCAGCAGCTTGGGTTATTCTATGTTAAAAGCCAAAGATAAACTACAGTGTCCTTTTATATATCATGCCGGGGATACTATAGTTAATGATGAAATACCCAAGCCAGATACTAATTGGATTGCCGGTTTCCAAAGTGACAATACTGCTAATTATGCCTCTCTAAATATTGTGGGTGAAAAAGTAATTCATATTAATGACAAAGGCTCCACCGATTATGGTTATATACATAGTGTGCATATAGGTCTGGTTGGTATTAATGATTATGTTAAATTTTGGACTACTTTGGAGAATTTGTATAGTCAAGATAAAAATAGTCGTACTTTAGGTGATATGGGGGTTATTAATGAAATGTTAGGCAACCAGTCCGTGTTTCATTTTAAGCCGTTTAATTCCTGGTTTGATGTTGGTAATATAGATGCTATTAATCAGGTAAGGAAAAAAATCCATGACCCATTTTTCATTTTGGATAAATTAGCGGAGTCAATTTTTATTTTTGATAATTTTGTTATTAAATTTTTTCATAATAAACAGGACGTAGAAGATAGGGTAGCTAGAGCCAAAATTTTGAAGGCGGTGATACCTGAGATAGAGGGTGTCCAAGGAAATTTTTATCGTTACAAATATGTCGACGGACGATTATTGTCAAGAGTTATTACACCACCGGAAATAAGCAAATTTTTTAAGTGGGCTGAGAAAAATTTGTGGATTGATAGCAATAATAAATTGAGTAGTGAGGAATTTAAAACAAAATGTTATGATTTTTATTATAATAAATCACTAGAAAGAATACAGCAGATGATCCAGAGCGCCAATATTGAAGATAAACAAGATATAATAAACGGCGAAGAAGTCCCCAGTATTAAAGAGATGTTTGAGCAGCTTGATTTTGACTGGTTGACGGATGGTAAATATTCTAATTTTCATGGTGATTTTGTTTTGGATAACATTCTCAAGACCGATAAGGGGTATTGTCTCTTGGATTGGCGTCAGAATTTTGGGGGGCTTTTAGATGGCGGAGACAAATATTATGATTTATCCAAATTCAACCATAATTTGGTGGTTAACCACGATGTGATTAATAATAATCTGTTTACTATAGATATTGATGAATTGGGAAAGGTTAATTGCGATATAATGCGTCGGCATAATTTGGTGGTTTGTCAGGAAACTTTTCATCGTTGGTTAGAAGATAATGATTATGATTTGAAAAAGGTAAAGGCGCTGACAGCTTTAATTTGGCTCAATATGTCGCCATTGCACCATCATCCTTTGAATTTATTTTTGTATTATTTTGGTAAATTAAATTTATGGAGAAGTCTAAAAAAATAATTAAAACACCTAAGTATTTTGTCGTAGATGTAGACGGAGTTCTGACCGACGGGCAGTATCATTATACCAGCGAAGGCAAAGTAATGAAGATTTTTGGTCCGGATGATAATGATGCCTTATGCTTGTTAAAAAGATATTTACAGATTCATATGATTAGTGGTGATAAACGCGGTTTTGATATTACAAAAAAAAGAGTGCAAGAAGATATGAAGTTCCCTTTAGATTTAGTCAGTACTTTTGAAAGAGTAGAATGGATAAAAGAGAGATATCCATTGGAAGAGACTATTTTTATGGGAGACGGGATATTTGATGCTATAGTATTTGATAAAGTAGCTTATAGTATTGCTCCAGCTAATGCTTTTTATACCACAAAAAATAAAGCAGACTTTGTTACTATATCTAAAGGTGGTGATAAGGCGGTTGCTGAGGCATGTTTGCATATTATGGAAAAATTTTTTGAGCCATTTGATCCCTTGAATGTCAAATTAGAAAAAGGAGAAGGGGTTTGGGGGAATAATTTATAGAATATGGCAGAATATAATTTTCAAGATCGTAGTTCTATATCTGGACAGGATGATCAATGGATAAAAGATTGTCAAGAGTTCGCTGATAATGATTCTTTTAAGGAATTTAGAAACCATCCGACAGTTTGTCGTATAGTAGAGGGCTCTCCTATCAGAGCAGGTAAATGGAATTTGAGAAGGTTAAGACGTAATGAAGTTTTTCATATGATGGCTAGAAAATTTTCTACATCAGATATAGTAGGTAACCCAAAAAATTTAATATGTTTAAAGTTGCGAGGGAATAAAATAAATTTTAATCCTACAACTTTGCGCTATATAAATAATATATTTAACTTAATGGATTTGTTTGGAGTAGATATTTTTGCTAAGCAGAATATTATTGTAGAAATTGGAGCGGGCTATGGAGGAGAATGTAAAATAGCCAATGATTTTTCTGTGGAAAAATTCCAAGAGGAAATTAGAGAGAGATGGAAAATATTTGATTTGGAGAGTTCGTTACCTTTAATATCTAAATGGTTAGAACAATTTGGCTATAAAGCATCTTTGAATCCAGAAATATGCTTTTCTGGTAATATTTCGTTAGTAATTTCTAATGCAGCTTTTTCGGAAATGTCACGTGATTTGCAAGAAAAATATTTTAAAGAATTAATTTTACCGGCATGCAGTGGTTATTTTGTGGAAAATTTTAGCATTTATAGCAGTCCTTTTGGCGGATTCAGTAGGGGTGAATTTATAGACAGATTAAAAAAGGCTGGTAAATATGTTTTTGATTTAGACGCTAGGACATGGCTTTCTAATTTTGATAGGGATGCTAAAAGTGGTTTAATAATTTTTTCTAATGAGGATATTGTGTTGCCAAAGCGTAATATGTCAATAGTAGATTCATCTCAGATATTATTTAGAAAATTTTTATATAAAATTAGGCTGGCAAAGTTTCCAGTATTAAAAAAATATTTAGATAAGATAGGATAAATGAAAATATATAGCAAATTAGGCGTTGGTCCTATGAGTAGTGAAATAATTGAAGCAGTTTTTCGTTACTCAGAGAACAAAAATGAGCCATTGATGCTCATTGCCTCAAAAAATCAAATAGATTGGGACAGGGGTTATGTAAATACCTGGAGCACCAATGAGTATGCAAATTATATTTCCCAACTAAAAAAACAATATCCCAGGTCTAAGGTGTATATATGCCGTGATCATTGCGGACCAGGCTTTAAAAATGATGACTTAGAGGATGTTTATAAAACCATAGATAGTGATATTGCAAATGGTTTTGATCTAATCCATATAGACTTTTGCCATTTCAAGGGTAACTATCAGGAAATTTTAGCAGAATCTAAAAAGGCAATTGAATATATACAAAAAAAGAATCCAAATATTTTGATAGAAATAGGCACTGACGAAAATGAGGGAGTTTTTTTGGATGATATTAAGAAGATTGAAGAAGAAATGGAATATTTTTCTAAATTTTCAAATTTGATATTTTATGTTTGTCAAAGTGGTAGCTTGATAAAAGAAATTAATCAAGTTGGAGATTTTAATATTGAATTTTTGAAAAAAGTAAGAAAATTAGCTAATAAATATAATTTATTTCTCAAAGAGCATAATGCTGATTATTTGGATGCTGATAGTATAACTTTACGTAAAGGTTTGATTGATGCTGTCAATGTAGCTCCTCAGTATGGAGTAATTCAGACCGAGCTGACTATCCAGAAAGCTTTGACATACGGGATTGATATCAGTAAATGGTTAGAGCAGAGTTACCAAAGTGGCAAATGGGGTAAGTGGCTACACAATAATAACAAAGATAATAAATTTTTGTGTTCTGTCATTGCTGGTCATTATAATTTTTCTTCGGATGCTTACCAGGATATATACAAAAAAATAAATAATTATGAAGATTTTAGGGAATTAATTATTGAAGAAGTAATGAATAACCTTGATATTTATCTAAACAACTTATAAATAATAAATGACAAATGATGACTATAAAGTATTAATTACAACCTCAGGCACTGGTTCACGTCTTGGCGCTTTAACAAAAAATAAAAATAAAGCACTGGTGGAGATAAATGGCCACCCGATTATTTATTATCTTCTCAAATCATATCCGATTGATGTTACGGTGGTCATTACCCTAGGGTATTTAGGTAGTCAGGTTAAAGAATTTTTGTTAAAAAGTTTTCCGGAGAGAAATTTTGAATTTGCCTTAGTGGATAATTATGAGGGTGCTGGCAGTAGTTTGGGCTATTCGCTTTTACAAGCCAAAGAAAAATTGCAGTGCCCTTTTATTTTTCAGGCCTGCGATACAATTGTAGTTGACCCTATACCACAGCCAGATAAAAATTGGATTGGTGGCTATGTGACCGACTGGGCAAAGACAGCCCTTATTCTTGATCAATATCGCACCCATACAGTCAAGGATAATAAAATTATTCAATTAAATGAAAAAGGAGTCAATCCTTTTGATTCTATTCATATTGGTTTGGATGGTATTTATGATTATAAATTATTTTGGCAAGCTTTGGAGAGTATTTATAACACAGATAAATTGAATTCCGGTTTATCAGAGGTCCATGTTTTGGAAAAAATGCTAGAGCAAAAGATTGATTTTAAGTGGATACCATTTCCAGTTTGGCTAGACACTGGCAATATCTCGGCTTTAGAAAATACGCAGAAATATTTGGCAAATTTAAATTAAAAAAGAGAGGCTCGCCGTTGTTGCGGAGAGCCTCTTGTTTTTCATCGAAGGACTTACTGACCATTGATGGCCAGGATAGCCTCGGTGAGAGTTTTGACAGTTTGTTGGCTGTTGCCAGTCACCAAAATGTCGTAGGAAAGAACATCCAGGGGATCGACCTTGGTGAGTTGTCGGTCGTGCCCCATGGACAGACCTTGGGCAGCGCCACCAGCTTGGAGTACCAGTAGTGCGCCACAGACATCCCAAGGACCACCGATAGCCGTGGTGATAGAGCCACCCAGCTTCTGTCCGCCATTGGCCACTAGTGCTTGATGCAGGCCGTTGGAGCCAGGCATGAGGATGGGTGCTGTCTGGTTGAGGTGGCGAAATAGCAGAGCGATTTGTTGGTCAGTCAGGATCTGTTTGCCACGACTTACGAAGCCATGTGACAGATCCCACAGAATTGTGCTCTGCATGTTCAGTGGCCCATCCCAGACGGTGGCGTAGCGCCAGAAGGTAGCTTCCCTACTGCACGGCTCGTCGAAGAGATGGACTTGAGTGAGTTGGCCAGAACTAGCTGTCCAGACTCGGCCGCTGATTGGTTCGCCGATGACACAGCTGACCAACTGCTTAATGTAGCGGTCGTAGATGCCGACAATGACAGTGGAAGTGGTTAGACCGTTGGTAAAGGCCCGAGTTCCGTCCAGCGGGTCAGGTAGAATAAGCAGGGAGCTTTGGCTGGAAAATCCATCCATGTCTTCACCATGGATAGCCAGTTCAGGCAGGAATTCCCGGAGCACTTCTCTGATAGCTTCGCCACTTTGGCGATCGGCCTGAGTGACGAGGGTCTGATCAGTGTCCTTGACTTCTGCCGGCGGTGCACCTCTTAATTGAAATTGGCGCACCACTTTCATGCCAGCCAGCACAGCATTTTTACTGGCTGTCAGTAGTTCCTGTTGCGAGTACATGACTCTTTCTCTCACTTTCCGCTTTACAGCAAGTAGGTTCCTGGGCTTGTGGGCGGGATAGGCGGGACCGTGCGTCCCACCAGCAGTATCATGGCTTGCCAGAGGAAGCTGAAGTAGTTGAACTTCATGCTCTGGCCGTATTGTTTCACGATGTCGGAGAGACTCAGCCATCGTTGGTTGCTGACCTCACCGTCGTTTTCGCTCACCCTCTTGGCTTGCGAAACATCGGCGAGGAAAAGCGTGAGAATGAAAGGGGCGGTTGGTTCGGCCTGCTCATTGGTGATGGTCAGCGTAAAGCTGGTAAAACCATCATCATGGCTCATGGTGGAGCGGTAAAGCTCTGGTCCCATAATGGAAAGGAACTGCATGTCGCTCGGCTCCAAAATAAAGCCGGTCTCCTCTCTGACCTCGCGTCTGGCCGCAGCCATTACATTTTGGTCGGTCGGCTTGATGAAGCCACCATGGTGGCTTTGCTTGTGACCCTTGACCGCGCCCTGCTGTCTGGTCGTGACCAGGAACTGGGTTTGGGCCAGCGTCTGGCCGCGTTTGCAGAGGATAGTTGCCACTACCGCGTAGGTGAGTGGGTCTTTCCAGCCAGCCTCTTTTTCAAGTTGCTTGGCTCGTGTGAGTTCCTCAAACATCTAGTCGCCTCCTTTTCGGTATGATTTTGCAGGTTTAGGAGTTTGGGAAAGACCTATAAATATAACATATAATTTTGATTTTGTCAACGCCAATTTTATTGTAAAGATAATATTGGTATGATAAAATATGTAAGCAAAATTAAACAAAATTTATGAATTATATTATTCGTGATAAGAGTTTGTTAACGGGGGAGAAAAATCTTGAACATCTTTATACACTCAAAAATTTTCCGGTATTTATGGGCTGTGTTGATACGCCAGCTGATGAAGATATTAAAGCCGATATGGTGTGGGATATTTGTTCTGATACTGGCTTAATTCAATTAAGAAAATTAATACCTTTGGATATTTTATATCTTGACCAGCACAATGATGGTGTAGGTAAAGTTTGGCAGGATCATTATCGGGCTTTTGCTAAATTTTTATACAAAAATAATCCCGGTAAAAATATTTTGGAAATTGGTGGAGCTCATGATATTATTGCTAATAATTGTCTGGAGCTTGATGATAAAATTAAATGGACTATCGTTGAGCCAAACCCTCAGTATATAAAAAATAAGCAAATCAAAGTTATTCAAGGCTGGTTTGATGATAAATTTAGCATTCACGAGTCAGTTGATACTATTGTTCATTCGCATGTTTTTGAACATACTTATGAGCCATTTAAATTTATCGAGCATATAGCCAAATTTTTAAAACTAGGTCAGAAACATATTTTTACTTTTCCCAATATGGAAGAGATGTTAAAAAATAATTTTACCAATTGTCTCAATTTTGAGCACACAGTTTTTTTGACGGAAGCTGTAACTGAGTATATTTTAGAGAAGTGTGGTTTCAAAATTTTATCCAAGGAGTATTATGGCTCCCCGCACAGTATTTTTTATGCTACAGAAAAAATAGCTTTGCCAAGCAACCCTTTGGTATTAGAAAATAAATATAATGAATACAAAAAACTATTCATGGATTTTGTTAATTATCACTTAAATATGGTTGCTGATTTAAACAAAAAAATTGATTCAGCAAAGGAACCGGTGTATATGTTTGGCGCCCATATTTTTTCTCAATATTTAATTGGCTTTGGTTTAAATACTAAAAAAATTGTTAAAATTTTAGATAATAGTGCTATAAAAAATGGCAAGCGTCTATATGGTACCTCTCTAATGGTTGACTCGCCAAAAATTTTGGCAGGCCAAGGTAAAGTCAATGTTATTCTCAAAGCCGGTATTTATAATGAAGAAATAAAAAAAGATATTTTGGAAAATATCAACAACAAAATATCTTTTTGGTAAACTTTATTTTATTTCCAGTTTTTTTATTTTATTCCAGATAATCAGACCGATTATGGTAGTGGTTAATGTTGCAGCCAAACGGCTGAGGATTATCCCCATAATGCCTATATAATTTATCAATAGGAATGCTGAAAAAATAAAAATAATTCCAGGTATGTTCCACAAATAGAGCATTTTTTTTGGTATTATTGTCAGTCGTGAGTTTAGAACAGGGCTGATGAAAGACTGTGCTAAGGTGAGTATAATGGTAAGAGAAAAAATTTGTGAATAAAAAATAGAGTCTAAATATTCGGGGAAAAATATTTTAAACAATATTGGTGACAAAAAAATATAAACTAGAGAAATAACTGCACCAATGATTGATAAAAAGATAACTCGGCGCCAGAATATCTGTTTTATTTCATAAATAGTTCTTACGGCCAATTTTGGTAGAGCTAATGTTGGCAATTTGTCAAATAAAGAACTAAATTGATTGACCGGCGATAGAGCAAAGGAATATATAGCCAATTCGGCGGCACCAAAATAATGGAAAAGTAGCAAAGCATCAATAGAACCGATAAATGAGGCCAGTACATTTATAGCTGTGGAATGCCGACCGTAGGAGATTGCTTGTGGCTCTTTTTTTTTGTTTGGCGGAAATTTTTTGATAGTTTTTATCAAAAAATATATTCTTAAAACACTCCATGAAAAGAAATAAACCAAAATAACAGTGAATATATTCGGTATAACAAATAAAGCAACAATCATTAATAGAGTTGTCAATATCTGGCTGCTTGATTTATAAATTGTTGATTGTCGGAATTTTTTTTTGGCCAGCAAATAGTTATGATAAATTCCCAAAGGCTCAAAAAAAGGAACGAATACGGATACAATAAAAAAACAAACAGATAGGATATTATTACCATTGACGTAATAGTAAACACCTAGTATAAAGCTAGCTAGAGCTCCAAAAAATCCGTATTTTATTTTTTCTTTTAAAATAATAAGGAAATCGCCCTCATAGTTTTTGGCTATAGATTGTGACAGAGGAGATTCTAAGCCCCTCAAAGTACTGATAGTCAATATGCCAAATATAGATAAAATATATTTGTATGTGCCATAAGTTTCTTTTGGTAATAAATTAGCAAAGGAAACAGCCAGGAAAAATGTAGAAGCAGAAGAAAGAATCTGACCACCAATTAACCAAAACTCTCCTTTAGCCAAATAGACCATATCAGTCTTTGTATATTTTTCACTTTTTTTGAGTAACTGGAAAGACCAGTTTTTTATTTTTTGGATCATTATATTTTGTAATATTCTTTGTACCAAGAGATAAATTTTTTAATGCCATCTTCAATACTTGTTTTCGGGCTGTAATTTAATTTTTCTTTGGAACTGTCAATATCGGCACAGGTTGAAGCTACGTCGCCAAGTTGCATATCCAGCATTTCTTTTTTAGCTTTGAGTCCAAGCTCTTTTTCAATCAGCTCTATAAAATAATTTAGCTTTATAGGTTTGTTGTTGCCGAGATTGAATATTTCGTATGGATATGATTTTTCCAGGCTGGCAATAATACCGCTTACTATATCATCAATATAGGTAAAATCTCTTTCCATATTGCCGTGGTTAAAAACTTTTATAGGCTTGTCTTCCAAAATAGCTTTGGTAAAAAGAAACAAGGCCATATCAGGACGGCCATAAGGACCATATACAGTAAAAAATCGTAAGCCTGTACAGTTGAGGCCGAATAAATGATGATAAGTGTGAGCAATGAGCTCATTGGCTTTTTTGCTGGCAGCATACAGAGAGATAGGATGGTCTACCTTGTCTTCTATTGAAAAAGGGCTTTTTTTGTTTTTACCGTAGACAGAGCTAGAAGATGCATAGACAAAATCTTTTATACCATGATTTTTGGCTTCGTCAATCAAATTGCTAAAGCCAACTATATTTGATTGTATATAAGTATGAGGGTGAGTGAGGCTGTATCTGACGCCGGCTTGAGCCGCTAAATTGCAGATTTTATCAATCTTGTTGTCGTCCAATACTTTTTTGACAAAATCAAGATCTTCTAGATTGCCTTTGTAAAATTTGTAATTTGAAAATTGGCTTAGTATTTTATGACGGTCTTCTTTTATTTGAGGATCATAATAATCATTGATATTATCAAGTCCAATGACATTAATATTATTTTCCAAAAGTTTTTTTGACAAATGAAAGCCTATAAAGCCGACGTTTCCGGTAACAAGTATTGTTTTTCCTTTTAGTTTATCCATAATTTACGTGTCTATTGCGAGCTAGATAAAATGAGGTGTTGTATTTTTATAATCTGTCATGCTGAATTTATTTCAGCATCTCCTATAATTATCTTTTTACATTGGAGATGCCGGATCAAGTCCGGCATGACAGTAGCATTATCTACCCAAGCTTTTATTAAATACAGTATTTATAGTTTTTAAAATTATAGAAATATCCAATGCTATGGATTGATTTTTGATATAAAATAAATCATACTGCAATTTTTCTTTGGCATCTTCTACACTAGCACCATAAGGAAAATTGATTTGAGCCCAGCCAGTAAGACCTGGTTTGACTAGATGTCTTTCATTATAAAAGGGGATAGACTCTTTGAGTTGGTTTACAAATTTTGGTCTTTCTGGACGCGGTCCAACAAAACTCATTTCTCCTTTTAAGATATTTATAAACTGAGGTATTTCGTCCAATCTGCTTTTTCTTATAAAACGGCCGACTTTGGTAATACGAGCATCATTTTCTTTGGCCCATTGGGCACCATTTTTTTCGGCATCTTGGCTCATGGAGCGTAATTTTAAGACGGTAAATATACGACCATTCAAGCCGACTCTTTCTTGTTTGTAAATAAGCGGACCTTTGGAATCAAGTTTTATCACAATAGCTAGCCACGGCATAATAAATATCAAGGAAATAAGTCCACCAAAGCCAGAAAAAAACAAATCAATTATTCTTTTGGCGGTATTAAACCATTGTTTGTTTTTTTGGGTGACATTTTGTAAAAACCAGTGCTTTTCCAAAGATGTAACTGGAACCTTACCAGTTATTTTTTCGTAAAAGTCGGTTAGATTAAAATATTGTATTTTTAAAATTATATTTTCAAAAAGATAGCGAGCTACCTCAGGGCTATAGCCAGCATTGGTCACTGAAACTACAGTATTGATTTGATATTTGCTGAGTTGATTTTTTAAATCAGGCATATCCCGAGTGCTATTTATGATCTGGAATTTTTCGGGAATAGGCGAGCCATCGGGATTGATGATCAGTTTCAATTTGTAACCTAATTGTGGGTTGGTGATTATCTCTTGAGCCAAAAGCAGAGATTCACCACTCACGCCTATGATGGCCAGATTATTGCCAAGTTTGTCGCTGGAAATGAGTTTGTAAAAAACTTTTCGCCAAGCAATAAATAGTATGGTAAATATTCCTAAAAGTATTATCAGTACTGTCTGAGGTTTCAAAGTGGTAAAATGTCCCAAAATAAGATAAAAAAACAAAACAGCCAACAGACCGTTTATAAAAATGTTTTGTACTAGTATCCCGTAAAATTTAAATCCCGGACGGGCTTTATTTATGTCATATAGTCCATTTATAAAAAAGACCATCAACCAGATAGCAAAAATAACAGAAAAAGGCATAAGGTGCCTTGTCCATAATTCGTTGTTAAAGTGGCCGTAACGTAAATAGAGGGTGAGAGCCAAACTGGAATAAAGCAGTACTATATCACCAAAAAGTAGGACTAATTTCTTCATTTTAATTTTTTAATGCTAGAATATATTATAATAAAAATTTGGTGTTTTTGTCAAATCTAAAAAAATCAACCTCCGAGGTTAATTTAAGCTCGGAGCTTGGGTATAAAGTTTTGTTTTTGAAGGCAAAATATGTTATAATTTATGAACTAAAACAAAAATAAATTTGGCATTGTGAAATTGTTTGAAACAAAAATTTATCTTAGATTTATTTCCTGGTTTGTTTTGGTTTCACTCCTGCCTTTGCTAGCTTTATTTGTAGCTGTTTATATATTTAGTCCTGAACAGTTTTTGTCCGCTAGCCTAGAATTAAAACAAGCAATCCTTTTTGCAATCTTTGTGTCTTTGGCCTTGGTGCTTATCTTGTCCTTGATAGCTACCAGAAGACTCAGTAAAAGCGTCACATATCCCGTCCATATTTCGGTTTTGGAGCTATCAAAGGTAGTAACCGAGCTTTTCAAATCAGTAGAAAAACTATTAGCTATTAGTAATCAAAATAGTGAATTATCTCAATTTTTGATTACTAGTAGTCAAAATCAGGATAAAGGCTTAAAAGAAGGTACAAAATCAGTAGATGATATAGTAAAATCTCTCAATAAAATTGCCAAAAAGACCAAGGCTTCTGCCAAAAGGACAAGTGATATCAATATTTTGGCTACTGATGGACAAGCCAAATCACAGCAGGCTCTAGATAGTCTCAATCAGGTAAAAAATCTGGTAACTGACAACCAAAAGTTGAGTCAGGCATTGGATAATTACGCTCAAGATGTAAAAGACATTGCCAATAGAGTAGCTACTTTAGCCGAAACAGCCAAATTTTTGAGTCTAAATGCTTCTATTGAGGCCAGCAAAAATTCTTTTAGTGAAGATTTTTCTTCTTTGGTATCACAGATTAGGGAATTAAATATTACCAGTGAGCAAGCTGCCTCGGCCATTACTGCTTTGGCTGATAATATGCAAAAACAAATAGAAGAGTCGCGGGAGTCTTCAGTCAATCAATGGGAAGAAACCAACAAAACCATTAAAGTGACTGGACAAAATATTCAGTTTTTGACTCAAATAGTCAGTGATATAGCTCAAGTCTCATCTAGTATGCAGATTATAGACCAAGAGACTCAGGAGACTAGAGAGGATGCCGGCACTATAAATACCATGATCAAATCACTAAACAAAGAATCCAGGTCTTTGGTCAAGCACGTTGATGATATTTCTAGGATTATAAATGAACAAATGGTCATTACTCGGGCGCTTAATCGTTCTTCAGAATCTTTGACTAGCGTGACCAAAACCCTTGATGATTTGGTAGGAAAAAATAATGATTAAAAAATCTTCAAAATTTGTTTTGTTTTCTTTGGCAGATTATACATATGCCCTGCCTTTGGCTACAGTTGCTAAATTTGTGGAGTTTGATTCGTTTTGTGCTATCCCAGGAGCTGACAAAAACATAAAAGGTTTGATTTATTATGAAGGCAAAATAATTACTATATTTGATAGCGCCAAGCTACTTGGCTTGAGTATAAAATATCCGGATAAGTTGCAGACTTTGTTATTTTCTCATCAGGACAAGTCATATGGTCTTTTGGTATCAGAAGCTTTAGAAACTGTGAAATCTGCCCAAATTTTTGTTGATAAAAAGAAAAAACAGTTTAAAAAATATATAAAAATAAAAGATAACAAAATATATATTTTGGAACCGGAAGAAATTATTCAAATTTTAAATATCAATGATTAGCGAAAAATACAAGGATTTATATTTGAGCACAGTCAAAGAACAAATGAAAAAATTGGCTGATTTGCTTTTGTATCTGGAGAAAAAACCAAACAGTCAAAATGTCATTGAAAATATTTTTAGGCTCATTCATTCCATGAAAGGAGCGGCTGCTACCATGTCTTACAAAAAGACAGTTGATCTTTTACATAGTATGGAAAGTGTAATAGATGCTGTTTATAATGATCGTTTGGAAATAAATAAAAAAATACTGGCTATGTTTTTTTCGGCGATGGATGTTTTGCAAGATAATTTTGAATCCATAGAAAAAAAAGGCAAAGAAATAAACTTGAATAAAGAAATCAAAAATTTTAGGACATTGGTTTTAAAAAAGGGTAAAAAAGTGAGCAAAAACCAGCTGGTAAAAAAGGAAAAACATATCTTGGGTAGCCTACCTTCGGTGGCTGAGATTTCTGTTTCAACTGAAAAACTAGACAAGATGCAAAACTCTTTGGAAGATTTGCTTATAAATTCCATGGAGATAAAATCCAGAGTCAAGTCTCTGGGCGATGGTGAGCTTTTGAAGTTGTGTGTTTCTAATGATAAATTTTTGGGAGATTTGCGTCGTCAGTTGGAAAAATTAAGGATTGTATCTTTGTCTCAGGCTTTTTCCTCATTTCCATATTTGGTCGGTGAGATATCAAGAGACCAAAATAAAAAAGTAGATTTTATAATAAAAGATAATAATTTATCTTTGGATAAGGCGATTTTGGATGAAATAGTAGAGATTTTGATACAACTCATAAAAAATGCAGTCTCACACGGCATTTCAGACAAGCAGAAAAAAGGTACAATAACCATTGAAACAGCCCTGATAAATGATAAATTGCAAATTAGTGTAGAAGACAATGGTCAGGGTATTAATTGGCCAGATATTGTCCAGATGGCTGTCAAAAATAAGATTATTAGCGCTGCTGAGGCCAAGCGTATCAAGCCTGAAAAAATGCATAATTTGGTATTTGTTCCGGGTATTTCCAAAGGTAAAGCCTTGACTACTACTTCCGGTAGAGGAGTGGGTCTGAGTCTGGTAAAGAGTAAGGTCAAAGAATTGGAGGGCCATATACACTTGGATAGCCGACCAGGTAAAGGGACAAAATTTATCATTATGATACCACAACCTTTGTCTATATTTCGCAGTATGACTTTTAGAGTTTTAGATTACAACCTAGCGATACCTTTGTCGCAGGTTGAAGGTCTCGTCAAAAGTGAAGAGTTAAGAGATTTTTCTAAACAAAAATATTTTTCTTATCAAAAGAAAAAATATAAATTATTGAGTATGGAAAATTTTTTGGGCTTAAAAGGTCTCAGTAAGTTAGTAAAGTATATAGTAATTCTAAAAGATGAAAATAAAAATTTGGCTCTTCCTCTGGCGTCCAATATTAGTGAGGATGAATTAATTATGAAAACCAGGCCGGATGTTTTAAAAAATAATAAATATATAAAAGGAGTAGCCATCTCTGCTAAGGGACAGCCAGTTTTGGTGATGGACACAAGTAATTTAGAATAAAAATATGGAAGGAACAAAAGCAAAAATACTTTTTGTAGATGATGACAATTTTTTGAGAAAAGTATATCAATCCGAGCTTAGTGAGCAGGGTTATGAAGTGATTTTGGCCGCTGATGGTGAAGAGGGCTTGGAAAAAGCTCAAATCAGTGATCCAGATTTGATAATTTTGGATATGATAATGCCCCAGAAAAATGGTTTTGAAGTCTTGACTGAGTTGCAGAGTAATCCGTCTACTCAGGACATCCCAGTTATTATTTTGTCCAATTTGGGTCAGGATGATGACATTAAAAAGGGCTTGGATTTGGGTGCAGTAGACTATTTGGTCAAAGATAATATTACTTTAGCTACAATTGTAGAAAAAGTCAGTCATTATTTACACTCCAAGACTCAGAGTAAAGAAGCCAAAAAAAATGGCAACAACCATAATGCTAATGGTCAGAACAGTGAATATTATAAGCCAGAGCCACATAGAGAATAAAATTATTTTACTAGAGTATAACAAACTAAATTTCTAACGGGATGAAAGTCATCAGTGACGAAAAAATTTATAAAATAATTACCAAGATAGGCTTGATTGAGCAGAGTGTCTTAGATACTGCTCTTAGTGCTGCCAAGGAAAAGGGAGAGGACTTTGTGACTTTTTTGATCAAACAAGACTTAATCAAATCTCATGAAATCGGACAACTTATTGCCAATGATCTACACATAAAGTATGTCAATTTAAGTAAAGAAAGTATTAGTACTGATGTGCTCAATCTTTTGCCTGAGGTAGTAGCCCGTCGCCAAAATATGGTTGTTTTCAAGCGTGACAAAGATGGTATAAAAGTAGCTATGGCCAATCCTTTTGATTATGAGATGATAAAGATGCTAGAGAAAAAAGTGGGTGACAAAGTGATACCTTATTTTTCTACAGAATTTGATATAAAAAATAGTTTTGGCTTGTATAGAAAATCTATCCAGCAGGAATATGCCACCAATATTCAAAAACAGGCTATCCGAGCTCAGGGAGAGCAGGCTGAAAGTGTCTCGGTAGTCAAATTGGTGGATGATCTTTTTAGTTATGCCTATACCAATCATGCTTCCGATGTACATATTGAGCCAGAAGAAAAAGATATCAAGATTCGTTTTAGGATAGATGGTTTGCTTTATGATGTGCTCACTTTAAATAAAAATATTTTGGATATTATAGTTACTAGGATAAAAATTCTTTCTCAACTTAGGACAGATGAAAGCCGAGCTGCTCAAGACGGAAAGATTGTGACCAATGTAGAAGGTGAAAAGGTAGACATCAGAGTTTCGGTTGTGCCAACTACTCATGGTGAAAAAATAGTAATGCGTCTTTTGTCATCAAAGGGAAAACAGTTTAGTCTGGAAGACTTGGGTATGAATGAAAGAGATTTGGAAATTGTCAGGCAAGCTGCCAAGCGTCCTTACGGCATGATACTATCTACCGGACCTACCGGTAGTGGTAAGACTACTTCTTTGTATGCCCTTATAAAATTGTTGAATAAAAGAGATGTAAATATTTGCACAATTGAAGACCCAGTTGAGTATGATTTGGAAGGTGTCAATCAGATTCAGGTAAATAGCAAAACAAATTTGACTTTTGCCAAAGGACTGAGGTCACTACTTCGTCAGGATCCGGATATTATCATGGTTGGTGAAATTCGTGATGAAGAAACCGCCGGCATAGCCGTCAACTCAGCTATGACAGGACACTTGGTCTTGTCAACCTTGCATACCAACGATGCTTCTACTTCACTACCTAGGCTTTTTGATATGAAGATAGAGCCTTTTTTGGTGGCCTCTACGGTCAATGTCATTATTGCTCAGAGGCTAGTCAGGCGAATTTGTATGAAATGTATTGTCTCTTATACTTTGAATGATAAAGAAGTTTTTGATTTGAAAAAAGAAGTACATCTAGATAAATTTTTAAATACTCAGAATATATCAGATATTCGTTTTTATAAAGGCAAGGGATGCGAAGCCTGCAATCACAGTGGCTATACTGGACGTATTGGTATTTTTGAGGTTTTGGAAGTGATAGATAATATCAAAGAGCTTATTTTAGCTAGAGCTGATGCTGACAAAATTAGGAATATGGCAATCAGCAATGGTATGACTACTATGTTTGAAGACGGTTTCAACAAAGCAGTATCGGGTAAAACAACACTCGAAGAAATATTTAGAGTTACCAAACAGTAATATTTATTTTAAAACTTTAGACTTTTAACTTTTGACTAAAATATATGTGGTTTTCTTATCAAGCATCCGACAAAGAAGGTAAAATAAAAAATGGTACGATTGAAGCTACTAGTCGTGAAGAAGCTAGAAATAAACTCACCCTTAGGCTCAAAGATGATGTTTTGATTTCTCTGGCTGAGGGTAAGACTAAACAAAAAAAGAAAAAGGGCGAAGAAATAGTATTTGGTCGGGTAAGGCTTTTGGAAAAAGTAATGTTTGCCAAGCATTTGTCAGTCATGGTCAAAGCTGGTATGTCTATTGATAATGCTTTAGAGACTCTAGCTGGCAATGCATCACCTATCATGGCCAAGCGTCTCAAATCAGTTTTGGATCATGTCAGGCGTGGTCATACTTTATCCTCGGCTCTGAAGGCCCATCCCAAAGATTTTGATATGCTTTTTGTAAATATGGTGGCGGCCGGAGAAAAAGGAGGTAATCTGGCCAAAAATCTGGATTTACTTTCTATCCAACAGAGAAAATCATATGAACTAAAAAATAAAATAAAAGCAGCTGCTATGTATCCGACGATGGTTCTTATTGCTATCGTTGGCTTGACGGCTGTCATCTCAAAATTTGTCCTGCCAAAAATAGTCAATTTTTTTGACAGCTTGAGGATAGATCTGCCGACAACCACTAAAATATTGATGGCCGTGGCCAGTTTTTTTGCCAATTATTGGATCTGGGTGATTTTAGGTCTTGTTATTTTAATGCTTATATGGAATTTTATGTTAAAAATCCGACCTAGTCGTTTATTTTTACATAAAATAATAATAAGCTTGCCAATTACTGGCAAAATTACAAAGAATATGAATTTGGCTCTTTTTTGTAGGACATTATCATCACTACTTAGTAGTGGTATTACTATTGATCAATCTTTGCAAATTGTAGCTGAGACTTTGACCAATGATGTTTTCAAAAATGAAACAATTGCTCTTTATCATAAAGTGTTAAAGGGAAATTCACTGGCTGATGCTCTGCGAAGTAAAAGTCATTTTCCTAGTATTGTATCGCGCATGACCAAAGTAGGCGAAGAATCCGGTAATTTGGGTGAAGTTTTAGACTATTTAGCGGATTTTTATGAACTAGAGGTTGATACTGACACCAAAAATCTTTCTACTCTTTTGGAACCAATACTTTTGGTAGTGATTGGTTTGGGTGTTGGTTTTGTAGCTATGGCTATTATCAATCCAATCTATGATTTGACTAGCCAAGTTGGCAGATAATTTTTTTAAATAAAAAGTGGATATAAAGAAAAAAGAAAAAAATGGATTTACACTTATTGAAGTTCTACTTATAGTAGCTGTATTTGTGATTCTTTTGGCTGGATCGGTTTCTTTGGTAAATAATAGAGTAAACCAGGAGGATTTGACTTACAAAGTTAAGCAAGTAGCTGATATGGTAGCCAAAGCACAGAATTATTCTATGACCGGTTATCGTGACGATGTCTGGGGCATCAAGGTGCTTGATTCAGACTCTCACTGTGCTGATAGTGCTGATTGTGTGGTGATGTATAAAGGGGTTATTTATTCGGATAGAGACGCTAGTTTTGATCAGGTGGTAGAATTGTCAGGTACTACGGGAGTATATCTTGAGGCTAGTCAGGTAAATGAATTTTATTTTGCGCCTTCATCAGGCTGGTTAGCGACTACGACTGGCACTTCTACTGACCAGTGGATAGTTTTGAAGAGTAATTT
Source organism: Patescibacteria group bacterium (assembly GCA_018819405.1). Classification (NCBI taxonomy): domain Bacteria; species Patescibacteria group bacterium. The sequence goes on along the minus strand of JAHJQF010000001.1, from coordinate 880,371 downwards.
TGGAGATCAAAAATCAGTAGTAGTAAATACTAGCGGAGTCACATCAATATTTAGCTGTGGAGAAAGTCAAATGTTTGATGATCAGGGTAATGCCTATGATACAGTTAAAATTGGCAGTCAGTGTTGGATGGCACAAAATCTTAATATTGGTACAATGTTGGCCAGTGCAGCTACTGATCCAACTGACAATGGCTTGATAGAAAAATGGTGCAATGGAGATTCAAGTGCTAATTGTGCTGTGACAGGTGGTTTGTATCATTGGGATGAGGCCATGGGCTATGTTACTACTGAAGGAGCGCGGGGTATTTGTCCGGCTGGCTGGCATATCCCTTCTGATTCTCAGTTAGATATTCTTGAGGCAAATTATTCGTCTGCGTCTGACGGTACGGAATTAAAAATTGGTGGTAGTTCAGGATTTAATCTATTGGAATCAAATGAAATGAATACTGTTACCGATACTTATGACGATGCTGATATAAGTGCGCTTTGGAGCTCGACTGATAATGATGCCGCGCCCACAGAAGCTTATGTACATTATACTGATACTTTGACAGCTACTATGGATGAGACTAGTAATAGTCAGGCCTGGGGTTTTTCAATCAGGTGTTTAAAAAACTATTAAAATGAATAAAATATACAAAAATAAAAAAGGTTTTAATCTGGTAGAAGTCATACTGGCTGTTGGTATTTTTGTAATTTTAGCTTCTGGTGTTTTTTCAGTGGTGACCAATTCTTATCGTAATTATTCTGGTAAGGGTGACAAGCAGACTGTGGTTGAGTTTGCTCAAGAAGGTATAGAAATAACCAAAGCAATTCGTGACAATAGCTGGCAGAAGATTGAGACAGTCTCGGGCACTGGCAATCAAGGCGTAGCTCAAAACGCCAATGGTTATTGGGAATTTAGCGGTACCAGTAATACTTTGGGAGATTTGACTAGGACTATTGTGATAAGTGATGTTGAGAGAAATAGCACTTGGGAAATAGTTGATTCCGGAGGCACAGTAGATCCCAACACCAAAAAAATTATAGTCACAGTCTCGGCTACGGGAATGGCTGATTATGTACTTACTACTTATATTACCAATTGGTCATACAAGACTTGGGAGCAATCAGATTGGTCAGGAGTGGGAGATAGGGAGTTTTGGTCAAGTTTGACTATGGCTTCTTCATCATATAGTAATGTCAGCACTACAACTGTTGGAGAATTGGTTTTGTCACAGACAGCTGCTCCGGGGGCTATATATGGAAATTTGACAAGCTTTGCTACTACTACTCAGTATGATTTGGGAGCTTGGCGGCAAATGCATGGATATGTAGAATCACCAGACGGTGATACTCTGTATTCTTTTGGTCAAACAAATGTTGATATAAAAGCTTTGGATATTACAAATATAAGAGAAAATATATTCAATGCTTTATTATGGGAAAATGCTATGCCTGAGCAGGTAGGAGCTATGACCATAAACCCAAATGGTAGGTATCTTTATGCTTTAAATTATGATCTTGATAATGCTGAAATCGCTACAATACCTTTTGTATGGGTAATAGATACTAGCGATGGTAGCATAGTAGATTCTGAGTTATCTGATGATTATATGTCTGGTGATAGTCTAGTTGGTAAGGATATAATATTGAGCTCAGATGCTAGCATGCTTTATGCTATCAGTAGTTATGGCGGATTTTATGCTTATGAGGTATCGGCAGATGGCTCTACCTTGACTGCCAAAAGAGATGGCGGTGGTGGAGACGATAGTCTGGTTGTACCATCTTGGAATCAGTGGGGCACTGCACCAAATAGAATGTGGCTAGATGATTCGGGAGCTACTCCTTATATGTATATTGTGACTGATTATGCATCTTATGCTCTAGCTAAATGGGATATCTCATCAAGTACAGTACCAAGCTTGTCATATGCTTATGAAGGCTCGGGGGATTGTGATGACCTAGAATCTTTGGGTGATAATGGCAGTGGAAATGAATTTGTCATAGTTTGCGCTGACTCGACATCTGAAATAAAAACAATAAGAGATACAGGTAGTGCTTTGACTGTATTGGATACTATTGATCCGGGTACTTTCAATGATACAGCTGAATTAGAATATGATGGCGATGGTGAGGTTTTGGTGTTAGCCAAAACATCTGGTAATCTGGCTATTATTGACGTATCTGATGTTTCAAATCTAAGCCAAAGTTTGACCGAGGATTCTACTACTATTGAAAGTATACTTAGTACTTTGCCTCATCATTTTTTACAATATGTTTCTTCCAAAGGGGGCTATCTTTTCCAAGATTATGGGCAAGCGGCAGTAGCTGACGGTATTAGCTGGTTGCCCCGTCCAGAAACCAGAAATACTGGTTCTGGTTATGATTATAAAAGAACTATTACTATTGATTCTGGTGGTACCAAAGTAATCAGCGGTCCTCACAGCAATTTTCCGTTTTTGTTTGCCGAGACACAGGATTATCTAAAAACAACTACCAATGGCGGTAATGTAGAAAGTGATAAGGGTTATGATATTATATTTACCTCTGATTCAGCTGGGACTACAATCTTGGATCATGAAATAGAAAAATATAGCTCCAGCACAGGCGAATTTGTTGCTTGGGTAGAAGTACCAATCCTAAGTACTAATAAAGATATTTATATGTTTTATGGCAATAGTAATATAGAGAACACCCAAGAAAGGATGGAGGGCGTTTGGAATAATAATGATTATAAATATGTAAATCACATGCAAAAGCACCATGAATTATTAAATAAACAAGGAGACAGTTCGGCTTTTCATAATTATTTGACCAATTATAACAATGTCGCAGAGAATACTTCTGGTAAAATTGGTACAGCTTTTTCTTATGATGGGGATGCTGATTATGGCTATGCTGTCCATTCTGATAATTTTGGTTTTGTTGATCAGTTTACTTGGTCTTTTTGGGTAAATATAAGTGGTGTTAGTGCTAGTACTTTGAATGGTTTAGTAAGTATAGCTGGTAGTAGATTTTTTGCTAGCGAAGCAGACCCCTCTTATTTAAGATTACAAATATGGGATGATACTAATACTCTTAATAGTTATGGTCCTTATAATAATGTATTTAATTGGGGAGAGTGGACAAAAATAGATGTGGTTTTTGATAGACCTGTTACTACAGTTTATAAAAATGGATCATATCTTACTGAATATGCTACTGATTATAATTTATTAAATACCACAGGCGGTATTATCACGGGAACTATTCAGACAAATGCGTATTGGATGAACGGCTTACTTGATGAAGTTAGGCTGGCTAATACTGCCAAAACTGCCGGCTGGGTAGAAACTGCTTATAATAACGAAAATACTACTTCCACTTTTTATAGTATTGGCAGTCAAGCTTTGGCCAGTGGTTATGAGAGCCCAGGTAGTCTATATTCTTCTATTTTAGATTTGGGGTCATCTGATAAAGAACTCAAGAGTATTACAGTAGAGCAAAATTTGCCTACTGGCTGCGCTTTGCAAATTACAGCTGAGGTGAGTGATGATTCTACTTTTGCCTCTGGCAATGTCATCAGCGAAGTATATAGTGATACTAGCGTAAGCTACTATACCAGTAGTACGGATGCTACTTTAAATGGCAAAAGATATTTGCGCTACAAAGTTGATATGACAGCTTGCAATAGCAACACGGAAACGCCTACTTTATATGGAGCAAAATTTAATTATCGCTAATGATAATAAAAAATCAAAAAGGAATATCAATTATTGAGACAATTATTTATTTGGCTATTGTGGGGATACTTTTGACTGCAGTGGTAAATTTTTATTTGACTTTGGCCAATACTTCTTCCAAGCTAGCGGCCAATGTTGATGTGTCACGCAATCGTCGAGTGGCTCTTAGTGCGGTTGATTATCTGATGGCCAATTCAGATGGCCTACTCAAGGATACTGATGGCTATTGTTCGGACTTTGGAGCTTCGCCGCCTAGCTTGGCTCTTTATTTTAATAATGATAATTATCTACCAGGCAATTGTGTAGAAACTGGCGGGGGAGTGAGAATTACGGTAGATGACAGACGTCTAGCTATGACTTGCTATCCCAATATGAACGGCAACGGCCATCACAAAAATTGTGACACTACTGTGTATCCGGCAGTAAACACTTATTATCTGACATCAATGGATGTGGATATATTAAATGGCAGCTTGGTATTTTCTAGCTCTACAGCTACCTCAACCTCCAATCCCTATACAAGTGTTACCACTTTATTATCAGTTGGTACTTTATCTGGCGGACAAATAAATAAACGAGCTACTTCCACGGCCTCTAGTACAGTAGTTATGTACAGTGAACCGCCAAGTGGGCTGGTGTCTTTTTGGTCTTTTGAAGAAGGTAGTGGCACTACGCCGACTGATTATCAGGATAGCAACGATTTGACTTGTGCGCCTGGTGGAAGCGAGGCAGCTTATATTACCGGTATTGTAGACGGAAGCAGTTATGGTCTTGATTTTGAAGCAACCAATAGCAATCTTTGCACACCAACTAGTCCGACTAATCCTAACAATCTTAATTTTTCCGACCAGTTTACTATTTCATCCTGGATGAAACCGGAATCATTACCAACTGAAGGAGACATTGTAGCCAAAGAAACCGGCGCTAGCAATCTGGGCTACAAGCTTTGGATAAATAGTTCAGGGGATGTTTATTGTCGGGTTTATGACAGTACTGCTTCTCAAGATACAAATACTTCAGCTACTGTAGCAGCCGATGGTAGTATATATTTGGTGACTTGTGTGTATGATTATCCCAACAATCGTTTTCAGGTTTATGTTTACAAAAAAGCCAACAGTGGCGTGGCTACTTCCACTTCACCAGGTACAGTGTTAAACTTGGTAAATGATTCGGGAGATTTCAATGTATCACTAGGTAGTGCAGCTTTTGACGGTATCATAGACGACTTGCGTATTTATAACCGGGCACTTAGTGAAGCAGAAATCTGGGCTCTGCAATCACAAGGGGATTATTAATAAAAATTCATGATAAATAATAAAGGAGCTATAGCCTTGATATTTGTGATAATGATTACTACTTTGACGATTGTAGCTGGTTTGACTGTATCATTATTGAATATTTCTGATTTGACTTCCAGCTATCATGTCAGTGAATCAGAGCAGGTATCAGTAGAAAACAATGCTTGTATTGATGATGCACTATATAGGATAGCATCAAGTACTGATGCCACAGGCACTTATTATTTGTCTGAGCTTGGTACAAAATGTTATTATGAAATAAGCTCGGTTATAGATGGAGGCTTAAAAACTGTGACGTCGACTGCCAGTACCACCTCTGACGTGGGTTATTGGGAAGATACGGTGATTGTAATGGTCAATGTTTCTACTACACCTGTTTCTATATATTCTTACAAAAATTCAAACATGTCTTATAATTCTTTTACTTATTGTGGCGACAGCTCTTGTAATGGTATTGAGACTTGTTCAACCTGTGGAGCTGATTGTGGAGTTTGTGCAGTCTGTGGCAATGGTACTATAGAAGGCGATGAGGCTTGTGATGATAGTAATACAGTGACAGAGAGCTGTGGTGATGGTGATACTACTGTAGGTGGTTGTAGTGCCGACTGTAGTGCCAGTTTGGGTCTCAATGAAACTTGCGATGACGGCAATGTAGTGACAGAAAGTTGCGGTGATGGTACGCTACAATCAGGAAGTGGCTATTGTAATGCTACCTGTAGCGCTGCTTATGCTGGCGGGGAGGCCTGTGATTATACTGGAGTAAGTTGCGGTGGTTCTAATCTGACTTTTACCTCTCCGGTTGGGTGTACAAGAAATCCATATTGCGCCGTTGATTGTGGTAGCTGTGTTTCGGAGTGTTTGTAATAAAATAAATTTTTAATATGGCAAAAAATACAATAGGTATAGATATTTCAGATTTTTCTATTGAGGCTGTGGCAATAGACAAGTCCCGAGGGCATTTTGATATAGATGCTTATTCTCGTTTTCGTCTTTCTCCTGAGATTGTAGATGATGGTAGGATTTTGGATAAAAATAGATTGAAAGAGGCCATCTTAAAAATGCTCAAAAACGGGCAGCCACATTCAATGGAAAGTTACAAAAAAGTGGCACTGTCTGTTCCAGAATCAAAAATCTATTCCAAAGTTTTTACCTTGCCAAAAAATCTCAAAGACAAGGATTTGATAAGAGCAGCTAGCAATAAAGCTGAAGAATTATTTCCAGAGAATAGGGCTAGTTTGGTATCAGCAGCCAAAATTCTCAAATCAAATGGAGAACAGAGAGAGGTTTTTTATTCGGCGGCTGAGATAGATATAGTTTATGATTTGGTAAAAGTTTTTTCAGAGCTTGGTATTGATATTCAATTTATTACTTCAGAGGCTGTCAGTTCATTTGCTGGATTAGATGATGAGTTCAAAAAAAATATCACTTTACTTTTGGATATTGGCGCCAGGACAACCATTGCTTCTGTCTTTGATGATAATGGTATTTATTCCAGTATAAACATAAATATTGCCGGAAATAATCTGACCAGCGCTATTGCCAAAAAACTCAATATATCTCATAGCACTGCTGAAGAAAAGAAAAGAGACATTGGCTTAACTCCAGATGGCAATGGGGAAATTATGCTTATTATTCAGGGTCAATTTCAACCGCTGATAGATGAGCTAAAAAGATTTATTACGCATTTTGAGGATAATTCTGGTAAAAAGATAGAGCAAGTTGTCTTGGTTGGCGGTCTGGCTCAAATGAAGGGCATTGATCAATACTTTGGCCAGAATTTAAATTTGCCGGCATATATAGGCCAGCCTTTTGTGCATAGTAATCTATTTAAGCAAGGAATATCACCAAGTAAATATATCAATGCTATTGGTCTAGCTAGGTTAGCTCAGGAAAATACAGAAATAGACTTTTATAGTAATTTGCCAAAAGATAAATCATCTGAAAATGATAAAACAAGCAAAAATAATAAATCAGAAGATAGTAGTAAAGATTCTGGAAAAAAACAAGCAAAAAAATTAAAATTTAACTTCAAAAAGATTTGGCTGTTTTTGCTAATGGCCTTGTTGATTGTTGGTGCTTTGGCTATATATATTTTCAAAGATAATATCTCTGGTTATTTTTCCAAGCCAGTTGAAGAAATATCGGTTGTGCCAACAGAGCAGGCTAGTCCAGTAGACAATATTCAGCAGACAGAAAGTATGACCCGTCATATTTTCGTCAGTAATGCTAGTAGAGGTGATATTGACAATTTTGTTTTAGGTGAATATTTTAATATAGATTTTGAATATGAAATACTTACTGACGCTGATTATGAGAGCTCTTTGGACTCATTGGAAAACCAAGCTGGCGAGGCAATACTGCCTTATCTAAACCAGCAATATGCCAGAGAAGGGTATTATATTATCCCTCAGGTATTGTCCTCCTCACTTATATCAGCTGACCCTCCGGCCGAGGAGTTTGTGCCAGGAGACACACTAAAAGCTACTATAAAATTTATATTTTTGATGGCTAAAGATGAGTATATATTAAATATTTTATCTAATATTAGCCAAATAGATAAAGAAAAAATACAACTTCAGGGCTACCAAATTTTTAGTTACACCATAGAAAACGGTGCTGATTTATTTGATATAAATGTCAAATTTCAGGGTATATAGAGAAATCTAAATATTTATGATATAATATAAGCTGTTGATATTTCCTATTTTTTTTGGCGAAAGTATGCTATAATAATATTAATATAAAATATTAATAAATAAAATTATGAGACAAAAAGGTTTTACTCTGGTAGAGCTCATCATCGTAGTAGCCATTATTGCTCTACTAGCGGCCGCTACCTTTGTAGCTTTAAATCCTGCCAAGAGAATTGGTGAAGCTTACAATGCTCAGCGTTGGGCTGATGTCACAGCTATTGCCGATGCCTGGAATACTTATGTTGCTGATAACAATGGTACAAATCCTACCAGTTCAGCTACTTGTATTGATGGGCCAACTCCATGTATGGTTGCTAATTATGCAGGTACTGATACAGGCTATGATTGTTCTGCTTCAGCTACCACTACCAATGGGCTAATTTGGTTAGATCCTTTGGTGACCGCTGGATATTTGCCAGCCATACCTTATGATCCAAAATCAAGTAGTGCGGCTACTACCAATACGGGGTATTATCTTATGAAGGATGCTAATGGTGCTCTGCATGTGGGAGCTTGCGAAACTTACAACAGCCAGACAATCAAGGTTTTGAGGTAAGTTTGATATTTTTTAGAAAAAAAGCCTACTCAAAATTTTTTTGAGCCAGGCTTTTTTGTTGTTTGGAAAACATTTGTTTTTGAGGTATAATTATAATATAAGGTAAAGAAAAATAATTTTAAAATTATGCTTAAATTAGTAAAGAAAAAATGGTTTTGGGCTATAATTGTTGTTTTAATTATCGTAGCAGTTGTAGTTTTTAGCCGTTTATCCAAAACCGAGGTTAATTATGTGACCGAAACGGCCTATATAGGTGATATTAGGCAGACTGTAGAAGTGACTGGCTCGGTTGAAGCAGCAGATGATATTGACCTAAATTTTAAGACAGCCGGCACTTTGCAGGAAATGTTGGTAAAGGCGGGCGATGAAGTGAGATCTGGGCAGACTCTGGCTAGATTATTTGCCGGAAATGTGTCATCCCAAGTATCTGATGCCAGAGCCAGCTTAGAGATAGCACAGTTGGAGCTGGACGAGCTTTTGGCTGGAGCCAGTCATCAGGATCTCAAAGTTACCGAAGAGGAAGTAGCTACAGCTCAAGTTAGCTATAATACAGCTATTGATAATTTGGCAAATCTAGAATCAACCAGAGACAACGAGCTAAAAAGTTTGAGACAGATTGCCATCAATGCCTTAAATGATAAATATTCTATTATCTTGTATTCTTTGGAAACGGTTTATGACGCTATTTTAGATGACGATGCAGATCGTGATCTTTATGTCAGTGATATTGTGGCTTTGACTGAAGCCAAAAATAATTATTATATTGCCAAAGCAAGCTATGATGAAGATGTAGATTTGATTGCTCAGGCTGAAGAGACTAGTAGTGATGAAGATATTTTAGCGTCTTTGGATCATTTACAAAGCACTTTGTCTTTGACCCTTGATGCACTCAACAAATCATTTGATTCTATGGTAGCCGCTTTGATTTATGGGCACTACTCAGACACCAATATTGACGCTTATAAATCAAATATTAGTACCAAAAGTACAGCTATTAATACTGGTATAGCTGTGATTCAGAGTGCCGCATCTGATATTAGAACCAGAAGCTTGTATTATCAAAATCAGATTGTAGATGCTAATAATGCACTTTCTAGCGCTCAAGCTAGTCTCAATTTAGCCGAGGCTAAGCTAGATTTCAAAAAAGCGCCACCGCGTGATTTTGAGATAGAAGCTACCAAGGCTAGAATCAAAAGAGCTGAAGCAACTTTAAATAGATATCTTAGTGATTGGTCAGAGACTGTCATCAAGGCACCGGTAGATGGCCTAGTTACCAAAGTAAATTTTGATGTGGGTGAGCAGACAGCAATGTCTACGCCGGTTATTTCTATGATAGGTATGAGTAATATGCAGATTCAGGTAGATGTGCCGGAGTCAGATATTGTAAAATTGGCAGTCGGGCACCAAGTAGATGTAACTTTAGATGCTTTTTCTTCAGAAGACAAATTTTCTGGTACGGTTACTTTTATAGATCCGGCCTCTACAATTATTGACGGAGTGGTTTATTATCAAGTAAAAATTTTTTTTAATGAAAAAGATGAAAGGATAAAATCTGGTATGACCGCTGATTTGGCGATTGGTACAGATAGTCGTGAGGGTGTGCTCATTGTGCCTTCAAGAGCAGTGATCTACCGTGAAGGCAAAAAATATGTCCAGATATTTGACGGCAAGAGTCTGTCAGAAGTAGAAGTTGAGACAGGATTGAGGGGAGATGGAGGCTTGATAGAAATAACTTCTGGTTTAAATGACGGTGACCAGGTAGTAACTTATATAAAAAATGGTCAATAAACTATGATAGAATTAAAAGACATATATAAAGAGTTTGTAAATGACGAAGTAAAAACCAAAGTCCTACACGGTGTAAGTCTCAAGATTGACCGTGGCGAGTTTATTGCTATTATGGGTCCCTCTGGATCTGGTAAATCAACTTTGATGCATATCCTAGGGTTTTTGGATACTCTGACCAGTGGTAAATATTATTTTGACAACAAAGATGTCAGTATTTTGGATGATGACACTTTGGCAAATTATAGAAATAAACGAGTTGGTTTTATTTTTCAAAGTTTTAACCTGTTGCCCAAGACTTCTGTCTGGGATAATGTCAAACTCCCTTTGCTTTATAGTAATAGTAGCAGAGACACTCATGTGGTAGAAGAGGCAATCAAAAGTGTCGGTTTGGAACATAGGCGTGATTATTTATCCAACCAGCTTTCAGGTGGCGAAAAACAACGCGTGGCCATTGCTAGAGCTTTGGTCAACAAACCAGATATTATTTTTGCCGATGAGCCGACTGGAAATTTGGATTCAAAATCAGGCATACAGATTATGTCTATTTTGGCGGAGCTAAATAGAATAGGTAAGACAGTAGTATTGGTAACTCATGAATCAAATACAGCCCGTTATGCCAGACGTATTATTACTATGATGGATGGTAAAATTACCACTGATGAAAAAAACAAAGATGTTGTAAGAGCCGAATCTATACATGGTCAATTAAAATAAAATGCGTCCCGTTAGGAATTTAAAATCTTCTGCGGGATTGTAAAATAATTAATAAATAATTTTTGCCCTAATTTCTAACGGGATGCGCATTGATTTCAAAACTTATTTAGGTACTATTGCTGCGCTGAAGGTAAACAAGATGCGCTCTTTTTTGACGTCTTTGGGAATTGTAATTGGTATTTCTTCAGTAATTATTATTATGTCAGGTGGGGCTGGTGCACAAAGTCTTATTACCAATCAAATTAATGGTATTGGCAGTGACCTTCTAGGTATTTTACCAGGTGGTAGTGATGAAGATGAGCCACCTGCTTCAGTGATGGGTATTAATATCACTACTTTGGTCCAAGCCGATATAGAGGCTATAGAGGAGCAAGTTGATAGTGTGATAGCGGCTGCCTCTTATGTCAGAGGAGTCTGCACTACTTCTTGGCAAAGCAAAACATCAGACACTAGTTTTTTAGGCACAACATCAAATTATTTATCTGTAGAAACAGGAGCAGAGATTGTCTCTGGTCATTTTTTTACAGCCGAGGATGATAAGACCATAAGTAGAGTGGCAGTATTAGGAAGCAAAGTAGCCGATGATCTTTTTGGTGGTACATCTAATCCAATTGACCAGCGTATAAAAGTAAATAAAGAGTCTTTTAGGGTAATAGGAGTCATGAAGGAGAGGGGCACGGTAGGATTTCAAGATCAGGATAATCAAATCTTTATTCCCCTTTTGACCGCTCAAAAATTGATGTTGGGTATTAATTATCTCAGTTTTGCTAGAGCCAAGGTAGACCCAGGAGCTGATGTAAACTATGTGATGGAAGAAGTCAAATCAGTACTTCGTAGTCAGCACAATATAGATGATCCTGAGCAGGATGATTTTTCGGTGCGTAGTTCTGAAGAAAATCTTAATACTTTGACTGACATTACAAATGCTTTAAATTATTTTTTGGGTTTGGTGGCGGGCATATCTCTGATAGTAGGGGGTATTGGTATTATGAATATTATGCTTGTTTCTGTTACTGAAAGTACCAAAGAAATAGGACTGAGGAAAGCAGTCGGTGCCACTCGGCGAGATATTAGTATGCATTTTCTGATTCAGACTATTATTTTGACTTTTTTAGGTGGTCTAATAGGCCTTATTTGGGGTGTTTTTATATCATTTTTAATAAGTATTGTAGCCAATACTTTGGGCTATGATTGGGATTTTGTGATACCAGTATCATCAATATTATTGTCAGTATTTTTTACGGTTTTAGTGGCTTTGACTTTTGGTTGGTATCCAGCTAAAAAGGCAGCTTCTTTGCAACCAGTAGAAGCTTTGCGTTATGAATAAATTATGAAATTTTTAGGTGCTATTTATATTGCAACCAACGCACTGAGCAAAAATAGGCTTAGGACTTTTTTGACTATTTTGGGTGTGATGATAGGTATTACTTCAGTTACGGTCATAGTTTCGGCTGGTGATAGTATAAAATCTTTTGTTTATGATCAGGTAGCTAGCTTTGGTGCTGATTTTATACAATCTGAAGTCAGGGTTCCAAAATCAGGAGGTGGCAGTTTTAGCCAAGCTCAGGGAGTGGTGATTACCACTATGACTGAAAAAGATCGTTGGGATATTTTGGATTTACCGTATATAGACAAGGCTTATTCTGCAGTGACGGCACAAGAAATTGTCTCTTGGCAAGGTAATATCAAAAAATCTTTGATATACGGAGTGACCGAAGATTTCATTGATATTGATGCTACTGAAATAGCTGAGGGAAGATTTTTTACTCAGGAGGAAGATGACAATTTGTCTCAAGTAGTAGTTTTAGGTAGTGAGGTCAAAGAAAAATTATTTGGTGTTTCACCATCAGTGGGCGAAAACATAAAAATAAATAAACAGAATTACAAAGTAATTGGAGTAGCCGCACCACGAGGCACTGTGTTTTTCTTTAATATGGATGAATTGGTTTATATACCACTACAGACCACACAAAAGAAACTTTTGGGCATTGACCATGTGATGTCTATTACTTCCCATCTGACTGATCCCAATCGTGAGGATGAAGCCGTAGATACTATACAGAAAATTTTTAGAGAAAATCATGACATTAGTGATCCAGATAGGGATGACTTTGAAGTAATGTCTATGGCTGATACTCAAGATCTTTTAAATACTATCATTGGTGGTGTTACTTTACTTTTGATTGCTTTAGCCGCTGTATCACTGGTAGTGGGAGGAGTGGGCATTATGAATATTATGTATGCTACAGTAGCTGAGCGTACTTTTGAAATAGGATTGAGAAAAGCAGTTGGTGCCAGTAAATCTAGTATCTTAAAACAGTTTTTAGCTGAGGCAGTGGTAATTACTGTTCAAGGCGGATTTTATGGGGTAATTTTTGGTATTGTTTTAATTTATTTTGTTTATTTGGTAGCCAATTATTATAATTTTGATTGGGCATTTTCTCTTTCTATACCAGGTATATTTTTGGCGCTTGGATTTTCAGTAATAGTTGGTCTGATTTTTGGCCTTTATCCAGCCAAGCGAGCAGCTGACCTTGATCCAATCACAGCTTTAAGAAGAGAATAATAGCTAAAATTAGATAAAATTTATTTATTTGTTAGCACTCCTTGACGGCGAGTGCTAATTTGTTTATAATGTATTGTACGTGTCCCGTATAAAATTTAATAAAATTTTTCGGGATAAAAGTAGAGTTAATGAATAATATTAAATTTTTGTACGGGATGGAAAATAGAAGTCAAAAACTGCTCAAGGCAATTATTGATATATATATAAAAACTGCCCGTCCGGTAGCATCAAAAACTTTGTGTGACGAGGAGAGCTTTGAGGTGTCATCGGCTACTATCAGAAATGATATGTATGAATTGGAGTCTCAGGGTTATATTGCACAACCTCATACGTCTGCCGGACGTATTCCTACTATTTCTGGATATAGGTATTATCTGGACAATTTGTTGTCTATAAAATCTCCAAATAGCAATGAACAAAAGGAATTGGAAAAAGCTTATAAAAAGGATATTAGAGATTTGGCCAAGCTTTTGGTAGATAAGACAAATCTAGCTACTATCGTAGGACTAGCTCCGAATGATTATTATTTTACTGGTCTTTTCAATTTGTTTTCTCAACCAGAATTTGAAGATTACAAAATGGTATTGTCTATGAGTCAGGTAGTAGACAGTTTGGAAAAAGCTATTTCAGAAATTTATAACAATATAACTGCTCCAGAGATATTGATTGGCCCTGACAACCCATTTAGTGAAGACTGCTCAGTGGCCATTGCACCCTTGCCGGATAATATGCTTTTAGCTATTTTGGGACCAACTAGGATGGATTATAATAGAGTATTGGGATTATTGGAACAAACAGTAAAAATTATCAAGTAAAAAATTTACTATAACTTGGGTTTGGATATAAATTGAAAGATAAAAATATTTATTTAATTAATTTTTAATGGGTCTAACGGGATGAAAGACAAAAAACATAAACATGAAAAAATAGACTACAAATTGATGGCTGATGAGAATCTAGCTGGCTGGCAAAAAGCTCTGGCTGATTATCAGAACCTTCAGAAAGAGACAGATAAGCGCCTAAAAGATTTAAGTATATTTGTCAGATCAGATATTATTTTGCAGCTTTTGCCCATATTTGATAATTATCAGACAGCTATCAATCATATTCCGAAGGATCAAAAAAATGAATCATGGGCAGTAGGCCTAGAACATATCCTGAGGATGTGGGACGGCTTTCTAAACGAACGCAACGTTAAAAAAATAAAGGCTGTCGGAGAAAAATTTGACGCCAATTTACACGAATCAGTCGGACAAGTAAGTGATGACAAAAATGAAGATCACATAATAGTGGAAGAAAAGCAAATAGGTTATAAAATAGATAATATGGTCATCAGACCAGCCAAAGTGATTATCAATAATATATAATTAATTTAATAATAAATTAAGAACCCGTAAATTATACAAATATAACAACGGGTTAGGAAGGAGAAGATAATTATGACATTAATACCATGGAGTCCATTATTAGACACTTTTGAAAATTTGGAAAATAATTTCCAAAATTTTGTACCAGCCATTGATGTGTATGAAGAAAAAGACAATGTTGTAGTTGAGGCAACACTGGCCGGCATTAAGCCTCAGGATGTGGAGATAAACGTCCACGATGATGTTTTGACCATTGAGGGCAGACGCGAGACTTCTTCAGAAATTGATGAAAAAAATTATTACCGCAAAGAAGTTAGGAGTGGATCCTTTCATCGCAGTATAGTTTTGCCAAGCTCTGTCAAAGCTGACAAGGCACAGGCTGATTTTGAAAATGGTCTCTTAAAAATCAGTCTGCCAAAAGAGATTGATGCTAGAGCAAAAAGTATCAAAATAAATGTAAATAATAAAAAATAAATGATAAATAACCTAAATTCGCCTCTCAATCTGCGGCTGATAAAAAACTGTCCAATTTGTTCGTCAGAGTATAGGCAACCAAATATACAGGTTTTGGATGAGTCAGAATATAGTGTTTTGACTTATGCCAGTTGCCATAGTTGTGGAGCAAACCTTTTGACAAAATTTGCCGGCTTGCCACAAGGAGTGATAGGCAACGCAATTTTGACAGATTTGAGTCCGCAGGAAGTAATGGATTTTGCTTTGTTAGACGATATGGATGCAGATGATGTCTTAGATATCCAACATCTCTTGTCAAAAAAAGAATTAATAAATAATTTAAAGAAATTAATATAATAAATAATAATTTGTCATCCTGAACTAGTTTCAGGATCTCTAATGAGGAGGTGAGATTCTGAAATAAATTCAGAATGACAATATAGAGGAATAAAATAACATGTCAAAAATTATAGGAATTGATTTGGGTACAACCAACTCAGCAGTAGCTATTGTCGAAGGGGGTAAGCCAAAAATTTTGGAAAACAAAGAAGGTAATCGTACTACTCCTTCTATAGTAGCCCTGTCAAAAAATGGAGAGAGATTGGTCGGTTTGCCAGCCAAAAGACAGGCAGTCACCAATCCAAAAAATACAATTTTTTCGGTCAAGCGTTTGATTGGCCGAAAATATAGTGACGGTGAAATCAAAAAAGATATTGATACCGTGCCTTATGAAATTAGTCAATCAGGCGAAGGTGTAAAAGTCAAAATGGGGGACAAGCAGTACAGTCCGCAAGAAATATCTGCTATGATTTTACAAAAGATAAAAGCTGACGCCAGTGAAAGATTGGGCGAAGAAGTCACTGAAGCAGTTATCACTGTACCAGCTTATTTTGATGACTCTCAGCGTCAGGCTACAAAAGATGCCGGTAAAATTGCCGGATTGGAAGTAAAGCGTATTATCAACGAGCCAACAGCCGCAGCCTTAGCTTATGGCTTTGACAAGAAAAAAGATCAGCAAATAGCGGTCTATGATCTGGGTGGTGGTACTTTTGATATATCTATTTTGGATGTTTCCGCTGACACAGTAGAAGTAAAAGCCACCAACGGTGACACTCACTTGGGTGGTGATGATTTTGATCAGGTGCTTATCAATTGGATATTGGATGAATTCAAAAAGCAAGAAGGCATTGATTTGAGCAAAGACGCTTTGGCTATGCAAAGGCTCAAAGAGTCTGCTGAAAAAGCTAAAGTAGAACTTTCTTCATCAATGGAAACAGAAATCAATCAGCCATTTATTACTACTGATGAATCAGGCCCAAAACATTTAGTCATGAAAATGACCAGGGCCAAACTAGAAGAATTAGTAGGCGATTTGGTAGCCAAGACTTTGGAACCATGCAAAAAAGCTCTGACTGATGCCAAATTGTCTGTCACTGATATTGAAGAGGTGATAATGGTCGGTGGTATGACTAGGATGCCTTTGGTACAAAAGAAAGTAGAAGAATTTTTTGGCAAAAAACCAAATATATCTGTCAATCCAGATGAAGTAGTGGCTCTTGGAGCAGCTGTCCAAGCTGGAGTATTGCAAGGGGATGTCAAAGATGTTTTGCTACTTGATGTCACTCCGCTTACTTTGGGGATTGAGACTTTAGGTGGCGTACGAACACCGCTTATTGAGAGAAACACTACTATTCCGGCTTCCAAGACTCAGGTTTTTTCTACCGCAGCTGATCATCAGGATTCTGTAGAAATTCATGTACTTCAGGGTGAGCGTCCAATGGCTCAAGACAATAAGACGCTTGGCAGATTTACACTATCAGGTATCCCGCCAGCTCCCCGTGGTGTACCACAGATTGAGGTTTCTTTTGATATTGACGCCAACGGTATTTTAAATGTCAAAGCAGTAGATAAGGCTACTAGTAAAGAACAATCTATCACTATCAAGTCTTCTTCAGGACTTTCAGAAGAAGAAATAGAAAAAATGAAAAAAGATGCTGATCTTCATGCTGAAGAAGATAAAAAGAAAAAAGAAGAAGTAGAAGTCAGAAACAACGCTGATAATATCATTGCTCATACAGAGAAATTCATCAAAGAGAGTGAAGCTAAACTCAAAGATGAAGATAAGAAAAAAATGGAAGAGAAAATGGAAGCTTTGAAAAAAGTCAAAGATTCTGCCGATATTGAAGCTGTCAAATCGGCTATCAAAGAAATGGAAGATACTGTCCAGGCAATTGGGGCAGCTATGTATTCCGCCTCCGCTAACGCTTCGGCGGACGCGCAGCAAAATGATGAACCAAAAAAAGATAAAGGTCCAGTTGAAGGAGATTTTGAAGAGGTAAAAGACGACGAAAAAAAAGATAAATAATGCCCAAAGATTACTATAAAACATTGGGAGTAGAGAAAGGTGCGACTGATTCTGAGATCAAGCGCGCCTTTCGTAAATTGGCTCACCAATATCATCCCGATAAAAACGGTGGTGAAGAAAATCTAAAAAAGTTTAAGGAAATAAACGAAGCTTATCAGGTACTGTCCAACAAAGAAAAACGTCAGCAGTATGACCAGTTTGGCGCCAACTTTGATCAAACCGGTGGATTTTCCGGCGGAAATCCTTTTGGCGGCGGACAGGGTTTTGGTGGTTTTGATTTTTCTGGCGGGCAAAATATGGATTTTGATCTGGGAGATATTTTTGGTAGTTTTTTTGGTGGCGACAGCCCTTTTAGGTCTGGTCGTAATCAAAGAGGCGAGGATATTCAAGTTGATATAAATATTAGCCTCAAAGATGCTGTTTTTGGATTATCTGAGAGCCTATCTTTGCGAAAAAAAATAAAGTGTCAGTCTTGTGAAGGCACTGGTGCTGACAAAGGTACATCTTTTGAGGAGTGTAGAACTTGTGGTGGTAGTGGGCATATTACTAGTACAGTACTTGGCACATTTCGCACTCAGACAGTTTGTCCGGATTGTCGGGGTAAAGGTAAATCCATAAAAAATAAGTGTGGAGCCTGCCATGGTCAGGGCTTTGATACTGAAAATGTAGATATCAAAGTAGAAATTCCAGCCGGTATTGATGATGGACAATCTATCCGTCTGTCTGGGCAGGGAAATGCTGGTAAAAATGGAGCTGTGTCTGGAGATTTGTATGTCGTAGTCCATGTATTGCCGGAGAAAGGTTTTGAGCGTCAGGGTGATGATTTGATAACTGAATATGATATTCCCTTTACCATGGCAGCTCTAGGCGGACAAATAGAAGCTAGGACTATAGATGGTAAAGTCAAACTAAAAATTCCGTCTGGTACACCTAGTGGCAAAAAATTTGTTTTGTCAGATAAAGGTGTGGCTCACCTCAAAGCTAGGGGTAGAGGAGACCAAATAGTAATAGTCAATGTAGATGTACCGAGTAAATTGACCAAAAAACAGAGGAAATTGTTAGAGGAATTAGACAAGGAATTTGATAGTAAATTGTAATGCTTTAAGAGATATATCCTTTGGCTTACTTATTTTGTTCAGATCGCTTTTTGGAAGAGTTAAATGAAAAATTTACTAAAATAAATTTTGGTTTTATTGACTAAAAATAATTTTTATGGTATTGCTAATTTATAAGTTTTAAAAATAAGTTCCCTGTCACTAATAACCATAGCCTCAGGAGGAAGTCGTGGAAACAATTAGGGGCACTATCTGCGGTGAAGTTGTTGTGGTCGATCAGGCAGGTCATCGTCTGCATGGCCAGAGGTTGAAGATTATCTACAAGGACCCCAAACACAACATCGGTGAGGGGGCCCAAGTAGTCTGCGAGTGTATAGATCATGGTGCACACGGCTTGAGTGCCTTTGATCCCAAGCTCAGACATCCCAAGGCCTCTACCGGCCTGTAAGGCTAATAGCGCACCCTCACTTTGCGGAAAGTGGGGGTGTCTTTTTATTTTATATTTGTTATAATTTTGGTATGCCAGACGATATAATACTCGTAGATAAAAATGATCAGCCAATTGGTACTGGTCAGAAGATGGAAGTACACAAAAAAGGTCAGCTTCATCGAGCTTTCTCTATTTTGATTTTCAACAGATTTGGTCAACTGCTTTTACAAAAAAGAGTAGACAGCAAATATCATTGTCCTGGTATGTGGACAAATACTTGTTGTAGCCATCCCAAGCCAGAGGAAGATACTTTGTCAGCAGCTCATCGTCGTCTCAAAGAAGAGCTGGGGTTTGATTGTGATTTGGAAGAAAAATTTTCTTTTATTTATAAAGCCGAGTTTGACAACGGTCTGACGGAACATGAATATGACCATGTGTTTTTTGGATACTATGATGACCCAGTTGATTTTGACAAAAATGAAATATCTGATATCAAATGGCTTGATATCAAAACTATAAAAGATCAAATCAAAAACCAGCCTGATATATATACTGACTGGTTTAAGATAATTATTTCTAAATATTTTTAGGATTCTCTGAGGTAGCCCCAGTTGTGCAGTTTGTCGCTGTCTTCAAACCAGCGGTCGCCTATATCATCCCGGTAAAACATATTTGGTATTAATATATTTTGAATTCTATGATAGACCTGTTGCTGGGCTTGCTTCATAGTAGAACCAGTGCCGACTACTATCAAAGCCACTCCGTGATCGCCAGTTACTATCCATTCTCCGTTTATCAATTTGGTCTCTACAATGTGAATACCTTCCGAAGCTGGTTTTTTAAATATTATAAGGGCATTTTTGTATTCAGCTAGCTCAGTTTTGATGCTTGAGCCATAGGGATAAGGAGGGACTACCAGTCTGACTCCGACTTGAAAGCCGGTTTTTGTTTTGAAATTTTTTAGTGTGCCAGTAGCCATTTCATAGAGCCATTGTCCAATAGGCATAAGTATGCCATCCATTTGTATCTGGATAGTTGGATAGCCAAAGCGAGCAGTAAATTCTAGGGGATAAATACCATTACCATTTACAATACAATTGAGATCAATATAGCCGGTGTATTTTTCACGACGCAGAATCGGCTCCATTTTTTTCAGAGTATTATTAAATATTTTATTTTGGCCTGACCAAAACATAGATGTACCCATTTCCCCAGTAGATGGGCCAATATTGCCAGGAAACATTTTTTTGTGCTCAAAGTTGATATTTATTGGAAAGACAAATTCATAACCGTTAAAAAATGCTCCGACGGCTACTTCTACTCCTGACATTCTTCTTTGTAGTTGAAA
The DNA here is from genome assembly GCA_018819405.1 of Patescibacteria group bacterium. NCBI lineage: Bacteria > Patescibacteria group bacterium. The sequence goes on along the minus strand of JAHJQF010000001.1, from coordinate 860,034 downwards.
TTCTTTTATCTTCTGACTCCAAACTTTTTTGTAAGCCTCTAGCATCTGGATGACGTCTTTACCGTCTTCTTCTTGACCGACAAAAAGAAAATGTTTGGTATTTTGAGCTTCGCCGCTAGGTTTGATAACATAACGATTTTCATTTTTTTTGACATAATCAATGGCAGCATCAAAATCAGTAAATGTTTCGTAAGGGATTATAGGAATGCCAGCCTTTTTTAATTCCTCCTGACCAAAAGAACGGTCGTCTTCTAATTGGTCGGTATATGGTGTGCCACCAATGACTGGAATACCGCGCTTTCTGACTTTTTCAGCCATAGTTCCCATACCAAGGACATCATCAAAAACAACAATGTCTGCCCAGTCTAGGTCTTTTTCCCAATCATCGCTTTTTGGCACAAAGCCGTCGGCTACATCTTTGATAGCTTGATTTTTTATAAAATATTTAGCTTCATGACCCTCTTTTAGGACTTGCCAGGCCACGTCACTTATCAGCGCATCAAAAGAAACAAAAAGAAATCTTTTCTTTTCAAAGGGCGCCGATGGAGGCTTTTCGTTATTCATTTTCTTAGTTTAGGTTTGTTAATAATATTATTATAGCACTTTTTTGGAATTTGCAAATATCTATATTTATATTGACAATGAAGCTATTACATAGTATCCTGACTAGTTAGAGGTTGCTGGTGTACACTTTTCATAAAGGAGCAGGTCATGTCCAACTGGCAAAAAGTCGTCAAGACCATGTCCGGAGATTTCGTTTTCAGTAGTTTGGGACCCATCAACGGTGACTTAGGAGCGCGTCTCAAACGCGAAGTGGACAACACAATCCAGGGTCAGGTGACCATCGTCGGCTTTTTTGATGCCGACTACAAAGATCTTTTGGTCAAGGCTTTGGAGACAAATCATGCCAAATAGGCATGAAAAAACACCCTCGTTCTAGTAGCGAGGGTGTTAAATTATTTATTTAATAAAAATTTTTGAGGATCAAGCCATTTTTTTAATTCATCCTGGCTTTGTGCGTAGCCTTGGACATTGATATCAGTGCCGGTATAAATGGCAAAATGAAGGTGTTTTCTTTCGCCATCAGTATCATAGCTGTATCCCTGGCCTAATAGACCAATCACTTGGTTTGATTTTATATCAGATTCATTTTTTTCTAAAGTATCTGGCTTGAGGTGTCCATAAATAACTATATAATCTTTCCCTTCTATATTGTGCCTGATAGCAATCATACCACCATAGCCACTGACCCAGCCGGAGCGGACAACTTGGCCGTCAGCTATGGCATGGACTGTTATGTCAGCATCTGGCATATCTGAATATTCTACATCAGCTCCCGTATGATAGCCAGTGAATTTTTCTGGCTGAACAGGCGAATCTTTTGGTGTGATATATATGCTAAATGGTTTTTTGCTAATTCTTTTGTCAAACTCAGCTATTGGCTGGATGAGTTTGCCTATTTCAGGACAGGGAGCAAAATTACAATCAGGCGCAACTCTAGAAACATAAGTACCGTCCGGACAAAGCATCGCATCCATAGTGCAGACAATATCTTCATTTTTTGGCTCATTATTTTTTTCTGGTGTAGTATTTGTTTGATTGTCGTTGGCAGTATTAGTATTAATTACCGTTATATTTTGGGTGTCATTAATAGGGGCTTCTATTATTTGGCAACCGTATAAAAATATAGCTAGCAAAAATATAATTATTTTTTTCATATCAGATTATTTGTTGGAAAAGTTAAGCATTTGTTTATACAATCGAATATTGGAAAAATTATGCAAAGGAATAAAATTTATTTTTATTTCTTCAAAAGGAATATTTTTGATTGATTCATATTGGCTGATAGACAATACATGTTCTATATATTTATCATTTCTTTTTTCTAGCACTCCTGTACCAACCCAAAATCTGACTACAGAATTTTTAGTGACTCCTATAGGGACTACTGCAGAAAGCGGTGTAGTAAAGATAGCTATTTTATCAGGAGTAGATGACCATTGCCTTATAGTGGGCATTTGTACCAGGGCATCGTGATAGAGGACACTCTGTTTTATCTTTTCTTCTTTTTCAGAATCTGACAGTTTGGTCAAATCTTCTACGCCGTTCCAATTTATATTCATTTCGGATGTTTTGAGGGCGGCTTCTAGAGGTTGGCTTTGGCGTTTGATGTCCCAATTTTCTTTTTTGGCTGCATTTTTGACAGATTGATCAAATTCAAGCTCAAATTCTTTTCTGGATTTAAACAGCGAACTATGCCTTATCATATCCACTTCAAAATTTTTGGGAATATATTTTCTGAATTGATTTAGTAATTTTTGAAAACTTTGATAGTAAGCTTCAGTGTGTGATTTGGGTATGTTGTCTAGGCGTTCTACAAATACATCATCTGAAGCAAAATAAAGTTTTATACCAGGCTTGTAGGCGGCTATGATAGGAGCTAGATACTCAATATAGTGGCAGAGCATAAAAAATTCTGCCCAATCTACTTCGGGAGTAGTCGGAAAACGCCATAATTTGTAGCCACCGAAACGAGAACGAAAAATTATTGGCTTATTTTCAGCCAGACAATAGTCAAGCGCTTTGTCTATTTTTTCACGAGCTGGATCAGACAATTTCCAACGCCTAAATTTTTTTCGACTTATTTCTTTGAAAAGAAAATCTTTTAATGAGTATTTTTCAATATACTCTTGGTCTTCTTTTGTTAGTGCATATTGTGAACAGTTTTTTAGCTTACTTTCCAAATATTTATGTATTTCCATGTTTTTATTATAGCAGATTTTGGGAATTAAAAAACAGCCAAAAGAGGCTGTTTTTTAATTTAGTTGCCTGAATTTATAGAAATAAGTTTGACAGTAAAGATCAAAGTTGCATTAGGTGGTATCGAACCGCTACCGTATGAACCGTACGCTAGATCAGAGGGGATAGTGAGCTTTCTTTCTTCGCCAACTTTCATACCAATCAAGCCTTGATCCCAACCTTGGATAACTTGACCCTCGCCAATAGTAAAGGTAAATGGATCTTTGCCAACACTAGAATCAAACTGTGTGCCATCTTCTAAAGTGCCGGTATAATCCACAGTGATATTGTCACCGGGGGCGACTAGTTGATCACCGCTACCCTCGTTTAAAATTTCTGTTTTTAGTTCCATGTTGTTTTGGTTATTAGTTCCTGAGTTTTCCTGAGCTAATTTTTCAGTCAGCTCATCAACATCTATGGCTTCTGGGAAAAATAGCTTACCATCTCTGGTCAGATAAGTATTTATGTTAGTGCCATCTGGCAGAGAGATTGGTATTTTATACATCCCGTTTTCTTCCACAGCTTGGCCGATTTCGGCGCTAATGCCCGGTTGTAGTAAAATCTCGTTGACTAGTTTGCCAGTTCTGGTACTAGCATTTTCCAAACCAATACCTTTATTTTGTGAACTGATAAATCCAACATATACAGCCAGAGCAGCTGAGATTACAGCTAATACCACAATGATGATATTTTTGTTCATATTTGCTTTAGTTTAATAATAGTTTGTTAATTATACTATATTGAGAATTTAGGTCAAATTAATATTATTGACAAAAAAGCTATTTTATGCTATATTAATTTAATGCTAAAAATAGCCAATTCCGGCTAATAGCTGTACACAAACAAGGAAGGATGCCATGTCTGGTATGTTGCAGTTCATTCTCGCGTTGTTGATCTGCCCTTTGGTCACCAACATCATCGACAGGAAGATCGTCCAGATCAACTGGGACGAGCATCCGGAGTGGCATCAGCCGCTCTACAAGGTCACTTACGTGATCATGGGGGTCCTCCTCGGTATCGCTGGTGTCCATGCGGGGATCTATCACTAGTTTGGCTCCACGAGCCGGGTAAGGCCGTCCACCTTCAAGAGACGGTCTTTTTTTAATCAAAAAACACCAATTTTTGTAATCGGTGTTTTTTGGCAGGGACTGTGGGTTGGTGTTTGAACTTTTTTTGATAATAAGGATTGACAAAAACAGTAAAGTATATTAATATAATATGATTTGTTCGTACGTTGACCATCAACCCTTTCTGGAGGTACAAGAATGGGAATCATCGTCTTAGCCCTGCTTATGTTCGTGGTTTGGGTGGGTATTGTTTTGGATAGTAAGAGAGGCGCCTCATCTAGACAGGGCAAAAACATCACACTTTGTAGTAAAGGCATTTGTGATAAATGCAAAAAGAAAAAAGAAACAATCTTCACCAATTTTCACGGGAAAAAACTATGCCCTAAATGTTTTGACAAACAGCTTAGTGAAGAAGTAAAGAAATATGACATAATAACAAAAGAACGGGAAGTAAACAGAGAAGAGCGTTATAGATTAGAAATGGAAAGGATAAATAAAGAGTCATTAAAAGCTCAGAGAGAAGCAAAAGAAATAGCCTTAAGAAAAGAAAGGAAGGTAAATGAAGCAAGAGAGAAGGGTATATGTCTAAACTGTGGCAATCCAGCAACAAAGTTAGATAGTGATGGCTGGTGTGATGAATGCGAATATCAATGTCGCATTTACAATGATGATGATTAAGGAGATTTATGAATTCAAAATTCGTGAGTCTCCTTTTCTTTTGCAAACAAAAAAACCATCTCAAAAGATGATCTTAAGCTGGCAGGGGAGGTAGGAATCGAACCCACGCTAGAGGTTTTGGACCCAGCCTCTCGCGAGCGGCTGGGTGGAGACCAGAAATTTTTAATTAAAAAATTCACTAACAAATGGCAGGGGTGCTAGGATTCGAACCCAGACTTACGGTTTTGGAGACCGACGTGCTAGCCATTGACACTACACCCCCTCCAACTGTTAGCGAATTTTTAACCTTTTTAATAATCCATGATAAGCTGATCCGTATTGTTTGAGTTTTTTCTCTCTTTCTTGAGCTGGGTATATCTCATTATAAGCTTCAAAGTAGATTAATTCAAAACATTTTTCTCGGCCAGTTATGTAAGATTTTTTTCTTTTGTGTTCAGATAATCTTCTTTTTATATTTTTCGTATAACCTATATAAAATCTGCCGCTATTTAATTTTAAAATATACACATAATAAATAATCGCTTTTCTTGTTTTAATTATGCTTTTTTAGGTTTTGGACCCAGCCAACAATGGTGGCTGTGGTGGACCCAGCCCTTCGCGAAGGGCTGGGTGGAGACCCCTGTCCCAGCTGCTCGCGAGCGGCTGGGTGGACTACCACTATACTACTCCCCCTCAAAAGACCAAATTATTTAGTCTCTTTGTGCATAGTATGTTTCTTGCACTTTTTGCAATACTTTTTCATTTCCAGTCTTTCTTTGACTGTTTTTTTGTTACGATGACTGTGATAATTGATAGTTTTGCAATCAGTGCATTCCAGTTTGGCTAGATTATCTTGTGACATAAAAATTATTAGGTTAATTGATTAATAGGTTAATAGTATAATAGTTTTTTGTCTAATATCAATTATTCAATTAAACAATTATACTATTAGGCAATTATTATATGGAGCCGGGAAGAGGATTTGAACCCCCGACCCACGGTTTACAAAACCGTTGCTCTACCAACTGAGCTATCCCGGCGGATTTTTTAAATACGGGGTAAATTATAAACAAAAAGGCTGCAAATGTCAATGTTTATTGTGTTTATATAAAAAAGTAGGCCGGAGTCCCATATGTGGGACCCCGGCTGTCTAGGTATGAACTCCATCAGTCGAGGTTCTAGATGTGTTCATCGACGAACGGATAGGAGTCCATCATGTCGTGGGTCGGGATGGGACAAAAACATCGGTTGTGGTGCTGATCATCATACCGAAGTCAGACTCCTGCAGTGCCTTTATGATTTCCTGGATCATGTGGCTATCATCACATTGAATGATCAGGCGCCCCCAATCGTGAGGGTAGGCCGAGGCGTTGTTCAAATTGATTAGGCACTTGACCTCGATGATCTCCAGAGTAGCCTCGCGAAGTTCCAGTTTTTCGGCGACGTCGGTTATTTTGAACTGTATTTCTGATTTGAAATGGCCGAGACTGGACGCCAGCAGGTGCAGCTCAAAGTGAATCATGGCAGACTCCTTGTTTTAGACCTTTTTTGGCCTGTTGTAATGGCTAAGGCTCTAGAGCAGTGAGGCGGCTCTGGCCAACTGCTCTTTGCTCAGGATGTTCTCAGGATCCATCAGCCAGAATTGGCGGTCATCGTGGGAGACCTGGTATTTGATACCTTGACAAGCCGGCGTCACTGCTTGACGCAGAGTTTTTTCTTCGATCGGCGAGCGAGGCAAATCATCCGGAATACTCAAGACCTCTTCGGGTCTATCCACGATCAGCGCGAAACTATGCAGATTGGGTGCATCCACTTTGATGACGATGATGCATTCGCTGATTCGCGGCTCGCCAGTGCGGAATTCAAAGACCGGTATGTTGCGACCTCGCAATGCGAACACGCCCAGCAGACCGTCGCCAGCGTTGGGTACCAGATGAATATTTTGCATATCAGAGATTTCTTTAATTTGCAGAACCCATAGTGCAATGATCTGTCCGGACATTTCAAAAGTCAGGTATTTCCGTTCCATGTACTTTCCTCCAGGCTTGTGTGAACAATTTAGCAAGTTAGCATATAGCTTTCTTGCGCTTGGAAAACAATATATAGTATAATTTTTTAGATTTTTTGTCAATATATGAGATTTTTGACAATATTTTATATAGCAGGTTATAATTTAGATATATTTGGCTAACAATTGCTTTAAATATATGAAAAATAACAAATCTTTTGTTTTAATGGGCACCTTATTTTTGGCCCTTTTTGTTTTTTCCGGCTGCAGCAAAGGAAAAATAGAAAAATTTCAAAAACCAGATATCAAAGATGATTTTTGCGGGGTGGTGATGAATTTTCAGTATTGTAAGTGTGCTTTTCACAATGAATATTGTGACAATATTGGCTTGGATAAGTCAGCAGCCAATAGCTATGTCCAAGATGAATACGACAAATGGGCACAGGGTCTACTTGATACTTTTGCCGACAATTGTGAGCTAGCTGGCGGTATTTACAAAAATAAACAGTGTAATTACTGTGAAGATCCTTATATCAAACAAGGAGACAAATGTGTAAAACCAGAAGAAAATGATTCCAAAGAACCCCCAGATGCTGATACAGCTGGTTTTGTCCCAGACGGTCCATTTGATAGTGATTGCAATCTGATAGAAGGACAATTTGATACTGATTGGAAAAAGTATTCTGATTTTGATTATCGTCTAGAGCCAGGTGTCAGAAGCTGGGAAGTGCAACAACACACAGCTACTTATGAAAAAATAATTGAATTGATGGCTAGAAATGCTGAGCTTGAAAGAGATATGGAAATTGATAGGGAGATGCGCCTAGCTTTGCGGGAATATAAAATGGCTTTGGTGCAAAATATGAGAAACAATTTGATAAAAGCCACTACCCGTTTGGCTTATATTACTTATACTACAATCAAGTCTGGCATTGGCACTGGTCAGTCATATAGTAAGGTATTGTCTGGTACTGAACAGATTGAAAGAATTGGAGCGGCATTAAAGGTATTTCAAGCCAGTGTTCCGGCTAATTCCAAACTAGCAATAGACACTAGTGATGCCAAAGGTAAAGTAGCTTCTATAGGAGTCAATGCCGCCTTAGAAGCTCTAGAGAGCATAGGTGATCCTACGTCAGTAGTAAAACAAATAGCCACTGATTCTCGCAATGCAATTTTGCCATCAGCTGATATTAGTCAGGAGGAATTTGATATTTTGCGTGACCAGCGTATTACCAATCAGTTTTTGACCGAGGCTATCGCTGATAGTTATCGGGAAAATGCCGCCCGTCGGGCAGAGCTTTTGGCCAATGAAAAAGAAATAGCTAGATTGCAAGCCGAAGCAACTGGTTGGGAAGCCAAAGAAAAGACCAGAATAAAAGATATTTTGGAAAGTCAGTGTAATGAGCAAAAAGCTAATTGGCAAAAGGACAAAGATACTTCTTGGCATTTTCTAAATAGTGCTTTGGCTCAGACTGAAGAAAATCCGGAACAGACAATTGTCTTTGCCAGCTCCAATATAAATTATGATAGATTGGAAGAAGAGGACGGTAGTAAATTGTATTATAATGGTGATAAATTGCTTTTGGCAGTCTACGATAGCGACAGTAATAGTCAGGATGATACTTGGCTTAGATTTGATGATGATTTGTATCTTATGACCGAGGCTCATGATACTACAGGTGACGGTCAGCCAGATACTTATGTGGAGTTTGATAAAGATGAAAACATAAAAAGCATTACTGAGCCAGAGCAGCTTGTAGATAATACGCCAATAGATAATCAAAATACTGATAGTATTTTTTTGGAAGATAATTCTTCAAGTAATAATAAAAATATGATTTGGGGAATAGTAATTATTTTGTTGGTGGTTGCTGGATTTATTTTTAAAAGAAAGAGAGCTTAGGTTTGACAGATAAGCTTTTATCAACTAGTCTATTCAATTAAGTCCTAGTATTTACTAGGACTTTTGATATAATACAATTATGAATTTAGAAAATTTATATGAAGTCTTGGCAGAACAGCCTAAATATAGGGTAAAACAGGCCAAAGAGGCTATTTTTGAGAAAATGGTCACCAATTGGTCTGAGGCTAGTAATATACCCAAGGATTTGAAGGAAAAATTAAATGAAGTTTGTCCTTTAGAAATTGATGGGCAAATTTTTGCTTCCAAAAACACTCAATCTACCAAAGCTTTGATTACTTTGTCTGATGGTTTGAAAATAGAGACTGTACTTTTGGGGCACAAAGACGGGCGCTTTACAGTCTGTGTGTCTACTCAAGTTGGCTGTCCTTTGGGCTGTACTTTTTGTGCTACCGGTAAAATGGGTTTAAAAAGAAATCTTGATTATAATGAAATCATAGAGCAGGTTTTATTTTTTAGCAGATATTTGGCCAAAAGTAATGATCGTGTTTCCAATGTGGTATTTATGGGGATGGGGGAGCCATTTTTAAATTATGAAAATGTGATCAAGGCTATCAAGTATCTTAATGAAGATTTGCACATTGGAGCCAGACGCATTTCTATTTCTACCAGTGGTGTAATTCATGGTATCAAAAAATTAGCTAGTGAAAATTTTCAAGTCAATTTGGCAGTGTCGCTTCATGCACCAAATGACAAATTGAGAAGTGAACTCATGCCTATAAATCGTGGTTTTAATATTACTAAACTACTAAAAGAGGTTGACGAATATATTGCCAAAACCGGTCGTCGGGTTATGTTTGAATATTTGATGATCAAAGGAGTAAATGATCAGCCAAAACATGCTGAAGAATTGGCTCGGTTAATGAAAAAACCTTTGTATATGGTCAATCTTATTTCTTATAATCCGACAGATGTCTTCAAAGCCAGTGACGTCAAAGACATACAAAAATTTCGTCATCTTTTGGAAAGAGAAGGAATATCAGTTACTCAGCGTTATAGTTTTGGTAGAGATATAGAGGCAGCTTGTGGACAGCTGGCTACTGATAAAAAATAATTCCAACACAAAAAGGGTTTTTCTTTTGACAAAAAAAAGAGCCCGACCCACACGTTTTGTTCCATTGTGTAGTATCGGGCTCCAAGCAGGAGCGGGGACTTGAACAGGCGATGTGCTAGTTCAAATAGCTATCCCAGGTGACCTGATTTGCTGCGCGAGGTGTCAACAATCCCGCAGTGTTTGAGCACTTAAGAATTGGACAGCGCTAGCGAGAGCCGCGCGGCAATCTATCACCTAAATTTTTCTCCTGCGAATTGAAAGAAAAGTTATTATTAGTTGAACCTTGCTATATTAACATATATTTAGTTTTTTGTCAATAGCATTGGGAAACTAATTATTTATATTTTGCATATTTTTGTGTCTTGTATTATTATATATACTCACCCCAAAAAAACTTGGGGCCTTTGTGCTATTTATATAAATTTATGAAGGATAAAATATTTAAAATAAAGTCAAAATTTGAACCGGCTGGTGATCAACCACAAGCTATAACCAAGTTGGCCGGTGGCTTAGAAAGAGGTCACGACTTTCAGACACTTTTGGGAGTGACTGGATCTGGTAAGACTTTTACCATGGCCAATGTAATTCAAAAATTCAATCGGCCTGTTTTGGTGATTGCTCCCAACAAAGCACTGGCCGCTCAGCTTTATCATGAATACAAAATGTTTTTCCCTGAAAATTCAGTGAATTATTTTGTTTCTTATTATGATTATTATCAGCCGGAAGCTTATATGCCGATTACTGACACTTACATTGAAAAAGAGGCAATGATAAATGATGAGATTGATAGATTGCGCCATCAGGCTACTAGTGCGCTTCTGACTAGAAAAGATGTGATTATAGTGGCTTCGGTTTCTTGTATTTATAATTTGGGAATACCACTAAATTATTTGGAGCACGCTTTGCGTCTGGCGGTTGGTCAGCCTATTGTCCGTGGTGATCTTATTAGGCAACTTATCAAAATGCAATTTGAACGCACACCCGGAGAACTTGGTCGAGGTAAATTTAGAGTACGAGGTGATGTATTTGAGATAATGCCGGCCTCTGAGGAGACTGTCTATCGTATAGAATTTATTGAACAAAAAATTAGTTCAATAGATTTGTTGGAAAAATTGAGCAGAAAAATATCTAGTAGCCTAAAAGAGATAGTAGTTTTTCCGCCTAAACATTTTGTTTCTTCTCAGCCCGAGATTGAACAGGCTATCAAAGAGATAAAAGATGAGCTCCAAGAACGTTTAAAATATTTTAATAAAAAGAAGCTTTATCTAGAAGCTGAAAGACTAGAGCGTCGTACACGTTTTGATATGGAGATGATGAAATCTTTGGGCTACTGTCATGGTATAGAAAATTATTCTAGGCATCTGACTGGTAAGTTGCTTGGGCAAGCACCGGATACACTTTTGGCTTATTTTGATAAAAAAGATTTTTTGACAATTATTGATGAATCACACATTGCTTTGCCACAAATCAGGGGTATGTATATGGGGGATAAAAGTCGTAAGGAAATATTATCTCAATATGGCTGGCGTTTGCCGTCAGCTTTGGATAATAGACCACTCCGTTTTGAAGAATTTTTGGATAGAGTGGGGCAGGTTATTTTTACTTCGGCTACTCCCGGTAATTGGGAAATAGAACACTCCAAACAGATTGTCCAGCAGCTTATCCGACCCACTGGCTTGATTGATCCACCAGTAGAAGTGCGACCAATTTTTGATAAAAAGAAAAATCGCACCCAGATAGATGATATAGTATCCGAGATAGGAATATTGGTAAAAAGCCATGACAGGACAATAGTAAATACTTTGACCAAGAAGCAGGCCGAAGATTTACACAGTTATTTAAAATCTAAGAAAATTAAGTCAAATTTTCTTCATTCTGATATAAAAACCGTAGAAAGAGCCGATATTTTGATGGATTTTAGGAGCGGAAAATTTGATGTATTAGTTGGCGTTAATTTGCTAAGAGAAGGATTAGATTTGCCGGAGGTTAGCTTGGTGGCCATTCTTGATGCTGATCGTGAAGGATTTTTGAGGAGTGAGACATCTTTGATGCAAATTATGGGTAGAGCAGCCAGAAATGTAAATGGCAAGGTCATTTTGTACGCTGATAAAAAAACTGGTTCTATAAAAAGGGCTATGGCTGAAGTGGAGAGAAGACGGGAAAAACAAATTGCCTACAATAGAAAGCACGGCATCAAGCCAAAGACAATTAAAAAAGAAATTTCCAGATTTTTGGATATTGAGAATAAACAAAGAAAATAATATGGATGAAAATATAATAATCAAAGGTGCGCGCATGCACAATTTGAAAAATATAAATTTAACTATACCGCACAATAAGCTGGTTGTTATTACTGGTGTGTCAGGCAGTGGTAAGTCATCTTTGGCTTTTGATACTATCTTTGCCGAGGGGCAACGCAGATATATTGAATCTCTTTCCCCTTATGCTCGGCAATTTTTGGGACAGATGAAGCCGGCCGAGGTTGATGAGATAATTGGTCTAGCTCCATCTATTTCTATAGATCAAAAATCATTGAGTCACAATCCGCGCTCTACAGTCGGTACATTGACTGAAATATATGATTATTTGCGTGTCTTATTTGCTAGGTTGGGTGAGGTATATTGTCCAATTTGTAAGACCAAGATAGAAAAACTGTCGGTGGATGAGATGATAGACATAATAAGTAAAAAAGCTAAAGACCGAGGTGATAAGTATATTACCATCCTAGCTCCAGTAGTTCGTGGCAGAAAAGGAGAATATTACCAACTTTTGTATGATTACTTGTCTTTGGGTTATTCTCAGGCTAGAGTAGATGGCAAACTTCATAATTTGCACGACAAAATAAATCTGGCTAGGTACAAAAAACATGATATTGATATTGTAGTAGATAAAATAATGCTCAGTGATCGTACCCGTCTTTATGAGGCAGTAGAAAGTGCTTTGGACTATGGTCAAGGAGTAATTACAATCCTGTTTGACAGTCAAAAGAAAAAATCCGAAGAAATGCTTTTATCAGCCAATTGGACTTGTCCCAAAGACAATTTTTCTTTTCCGGAAATAGAGCCAAGACTCTTTTCTTTCAACAGTCCACACGGTGCTTGTCCAACTTGTCATGGCCTAGGTATGGTATCTTGGGAAGATGAAGATACTTGCGGTGATTGTCATGGTCTGAGGCTTAGACCCGAGACTTTATCAATCAGAATAAACAAGGTTAATATTGCCGAGATTAGTGCTTGGTCAATTGATAAGGCGCACAAATTTTTTGAAGATTATTTTACTAATATGCCGGATAATCATCGGGTTATTGCTGAGCCGGTAGTGGTTGAGATTATTAGTCGTTTGGAATTTTTACTCAAAGTTGGTTTAAATTATCTTACTTTAGACAGACGAGCTCATACATTATCTGGCGGCGAGGCACAGCGTATCAGACTGTCATCCCAGATCGGATCACATTTATCCCGCACTTTGTATGTTCTTGATGAGCCAACTATCGGCCTTCATGAAAGAGACACTTCTAGATTGATTGAAACTCTAAGATCTTTGCAAAGCAAAAACAACTCAGTAATAATAGTAGAGCACGATGAACAGACTATCATGTCATCAGATTATCTTGTGGATCTTGGACCGATGGCCGGAATACACGGCGGTGAAGTCATGATAGCTGGTGAGACTAATAAGATTATAAATGTGGCCAATAGTAAAAAATCATTAACCGTTGACTATTTGGTCGGCAAGAGGCGAATTCACATTCCTGATAAGCGTCGGGAAAAAAGTACCGAGAGTCTAAAATTGATAGGTGCTAGAGCCAATAATCTAAAAAATTTGCAAGTAGAGATACCTTTGCGTAAACTAGTGGGCATTAGTGGTGTGTCTGGTTCTGGCAAATCAAGCTTACTTTATGATGTGCTTTACAAAAATCTCAGTGCTATCAAAAATCGTCCTGGCAAATTTAAGCTCCAAGATGTAACTAGGATAGAGGGTAGTGAATATATCAGTAAAGTCATAGTGATAGATCAATCACCAATTGGCAGGACGCCGCGGTCTAATCCAGCAACTTATACTGGAATTTTTACACCAATTAGAGATTTTTTTGCCCTGCTGCCAGAAGCTAGAGAAAGGGGATATTCACTTTCCAGATTTTCTTTTAATCGTCCGGGTGGACGGTGTGAGGCCTGTGACGGAGCGGGTGCCAAATTGATAGAAATGCATTTTCTGCCGGCAGTTTATGTAGAGTGTGATGTCTGTCGTGGTAAAAGATTCAACCGTGAGACTTTGCAGGTAAAATACAAAGGTAAAAATATTGCCGAAGTGCTAGCCCTGACAATTGATGAAGCTATAGATTATTTTGATGCTAACTATCGTATCGCCGACAAACTCAAAGTTTTGCAAGAGGTGGGTTTGGGTTATCTACAGCTAGGACAAAGTGCCACTACTCTTTCTGGCGGTGAGGCTCAGCGTATCAAATTAGCTCGTGAGCTGACTCATACTTTAGGTAAACGCAGTCTATATCTTCTGGATGAGCCAACGGTGGGTTTACATTATCATGATGTGGAGATGTTACTTCAGGTGCTAAATAAGTTGGTGGTCAGACAAAATACCGTAGTAGTAATTGAACATAATCTTCATATGTTAAAATCTATGGATTATTTGTTGGATTTGGGTCCAGAGGGTGGCGATGAAGGTGGAAAATTAGTGGCCTCTGGTACACCTGAGGAAGTAGCTAATAATCAAAAATCAGTGACGGGTTATTATTTGAAAGAGCAAATAAAAAATGATAAAGTTAAAAGAAAAAATTAAAAAATTTCCTGATAGTCCCGGAGTTTACCATTGGCTTGATGATAAGGGTCACATTCTTTATGTCGGTCGAGCTGCATCTTTGAAAAAAAGAGTGGCACAGTATTTTAGAAAAGATATAGAAAATAGAATTGCCGAGATGGTAAATCTGGCTAGTGATATAGAATATCAAAAAACTGACAGTATTTTGGATTCAGTTGTTTTGGAGGCTAATGATATAAAAAAATATTGGCCAAAGTACAATGTCATTCAGCGTGACGATAAGTCGTTTTTGTATCTGGTAATAGCCAAGACTGATTATCCACATCCTATACTTATCCGTGGTCGGGATTTAAAAAAGTTTCCCCAAGGCAGTGTCAGAGTTTTTGGGCCATACCAGGCCGCGGCATTACTCAATAATGCTCTGAAGATTATCAGGCGTATTTTTCCTTACAGTAAATGCCGTCCTGATCAGACTAGGCCATGTTTTGATCACCAGATTGGCTTGTGTCCAGGAGTATGTGTAGGGAAAATTAGCAAAAAAGATTATCAAAAAAATATAAATAATATTATTTTGCTTTTGTCCGGTCAAAAGACAAGGTTGATGGCTAAGCTGGCCAAAGAAAATCCGGAGCAGGCAAACAGCTTAAGGCATTTGCAGGATGTGTCGCTTTTGACCAATGAAGATTCTGTGCTGGGTGGCATCAATAGAATAGAGGGTTATGATATTTCTCATTTTTCGGGCAAAGAAACTTATGCCTCTATGGTAGTATTTTCTGCCGGGGTGGCTGACAAAAATCAATATAGGCTTTTTAAAATAAAAAATTCTCCGGCTAATGATGATTTGCGTTCTTTGGAAGAGGCCTTGCTAAGAAGACTTACTCATAAGGAGTGGACTCGGCCTGACCTAATGATGATTGATGGCGGTCGTCCGCAAATAGATTATGTTGATAAAGTTTTTAAGGCTCAAAATATAAATATTCCTATTGTTGGTATTTCCAAATTTTCTGGTGATAAATTGGTGTATCCAAAAGGAACTAAAAAAGAATTTAAAGAGATGACTGAAAATATAAAAAATACCTTACTTAAAGTAAGGGAAGAAGCCCATAGATTTGCTTTGTCAGCCGGCCGTCGTCGTCGCAATAAATATTGACGGGTATAAAAAAAGAAGACCCCGTCGTACAAGTTTGCGCGACGGGGTCGAAAGGAGTTGGCGAGAATCAGGCCGAGGCCTGATTGTGAGCAAGTGATTCGTTGAGAGACCTCACGACTGAGGAGAGTATCGGATCGTTGTCGGGAGCGATCTGGTCCATCTTGGCGACCATGGCTGTTGCCAAATGGTGACAATGGTCACCATTCATCCGAGCCAAGCGCCCAGCTTCGTGGCGACTTGCTGGCAAGTTGCGATGGGCAGCTGCCAGCAGTTTGCTGTTTTTTTGCCAGACGTGGACCAGTTGCATACCGAGTCTTTCGGCCTGCTCATTGTTGAGCGGCCTCTGTCGGCTCGGCACTCCCAGCGTGTCGAGGAGCTGATTGAAAATAGCAGCACTTGCTTGCATTTTGGAACTCCTGTTCCTAGGGTTTGTTTTGTGCTAGCTTCAAGAGCTAGCGTTCATCCTTGAACTGTCAAAACCTCCTTTCTATGTTGCAAATGAAAAGGGCCGAGATTATTTAAATAATGTAACCTAAAAACCACCTTTAGTCAATATTTATTATATTTATCTGTAAAATATGTTATAATTTAATTATGAATATAAAAGTATTTATATTTACAGCTGGCCTTTTTTTATTTTTTCCTGGTTTATGTTTGGCTCAAGTTTTGGCGGATAGTGACGGTGATGGTTTAAATGATTTATATGAAATCCAGATATATTATACTGATCACAAAAATCCAGATACTGATGGAGATGGTTTTTCTGACGGTGAAGAGATAAAGTATGGTTATTCGCCTCTCAAAGGCGATGGCGCTCGTTTGATGCAGATTGACTCAGATGGTGATAATCTCAATGATAATTGGGAGCTTTTATTGGGCACTGATTTGATGGACACTGATACTGACCATGACGGCTATAGTGATGGACAGGAAGTACTCAACGCTTACGATCCTTTAGATATGCGTCCAATACAGATAGAGAAGCTTATCAAAGTAAATATAAAAGACCAAAGTCTATCTTATTATTTTGGTGATAAGATGATGGATTCATTTAAGATATCGTCCGGAGTAAGAGGGATGGATACTCCAGTTGGAGATTTTGAGGTTATGCAAAAATTTCCCACCAAACATTATGGAGGTATAGGCTATGATTATCCCAATACCAAATGGAATTTGCTTTTTACCAAGCGTATCTACGGATATTATATCCACGGAGCTTATTGGCACAACAATTTTGGTCACCCGATGAGCCATGGTTGTGTCAATGTAGCCTACGAAAACATGGAACCCCTATATTGGTGGTCCCAGGTTGGTACAAAAATAGTTATTGAGTAAATTATTTTTTATTTATTTTTTTAATAAAAGGAAATTGAGCTTGACGATCTAGGAGAGAGATGGTCGTTTTTTTTCCTTTTGGAGTAAGTCTGACTTGGTTGATAAACAATTTGTGTTGGGTTTTTTCGCCGAGTCCTATTAGTAATCCGCGATCAATCAATCTTTCAATACTCTTGGTAATAATATTGGCTCTTATCTTGGCAGCTGGTGGATTTTTTTTAGAACTATAAAACGAATCAAAAATTTGTCGGGAAATTGTATTTTTTTTATTTTCCCAAGTTTTAATGAGGATAAACTTTTGTAAAATTGACAGCTGCACTTTTATTTTATTACTAGGGATGGTTTTTTTAATTTTTGTCCATAATTTGTTTTATTCCACATCCTTTCGTGTATATAATAGAAAAGAGCTTTTAATATTTGTACAAAAATAGCCTCCCATAAGCCAGTACGCCAATCTTGATTCAATATAGACAAGATAACGAAAGTAATTATAAAAGCCAAAATAAACCAGGTAATTGATTTTAGTAGACTTCTTGAATAATGTTCATGAAACATATTTTATTTTTTACTTTTTATAATTATATTATAGTCATATTTGCCATTTTTAGCAAAATGCCTTATACTACTTGTAGTAAAATTTAATATAAATTATCAAGAGAACGGGGAGAGATTTGGCTCTATGATCCGTCAGCAACCTACTTTTAGAAAGGTGCTAAGTCCAACCCTATTTGGAGGGAAAGATGACGAATCTACTCTCTATAATAAAAAGAGAGTTTTTTAATTAATAATTTAATTATACAAAAATGTTGAAAACTGCAGAACAAATTACTTATGGACATCCTGATAAAGTATGTGATCAAATATCGGACGCTATTTTAGATGAATGTTTGCGTCAAGATCCTACTAGTCGGGTAGCAGTGGAGGCTTTAGGTGGTCATGGAAAATTAGTCATAATGGGAGAAGTGACTACAACTGCCAAATTTGATGCCGCTCAAATTGCCAGAGATGTATATAAAGATATAGGTTATAAAGAAGAATTAGAGATATTGGTAAATATAGTAAAACAAAGTCCAGATATTGCTCGTGGTGTTGATACCGGTGGAGCAGGTGATCAGGGTATTATGGTCGGCTATGCTACCAGTGAAACTCCTGAAATGTTGCCTATAGAACATGTTTTAGCCACAAAACTAGTCAGAAAACTAGAAGAAATTCGCAATGAAGCTAAAACAGAATTATCTCAATATCTTATGCCTGATGCTAAAGCTCAGGTCACTTTAAATGACAATCAAGTAGTGGATACAGTAGTAGTTTCCACTCAACACAAGGCTGATGTTGATTTTGAAAAACTAAAACAATTAATAGAAGAAGAAGTAGTAAAACCTATAATCCCAGAATACAAAAATATATTTATCAATCCGGCTGGCCCTTTTGTCCAAGGAGGTTTTGAAGCTGATACTGGCTTGACCGGTAGGAAAATAACCGCTGACAACTATGGCCCTCAAATCCCAGTTGGTGGAGGTTGTTTTTCAGGTAAAGATTCCACCAAAGTAGATAGATCCGCCGCTTATATGGCTCGTTATTTGGCAGTAGAGTATCTCAAAAAATATAATGCCAAAGAGGTCTTGGTAAAATTAGCTTATGCCATCGGACACCCACAACCAGTCATGGCCACAGCTTTAGTTGACGGCAAGTCCATAGAAATAGAAGGTTATGATTTGTCCCCTAAAGGTATTATAGAAAAGTTGAATTTGAGGAGCCCTCAATTTAGAAAAAGAGCTCATTATGGTTTTTTCTTGGATTTTGATGTTAAAAATTAAAAAACATTTGACAAGATATTTTAAGCTATGATAAGCTAAATTCAATATGATAATAAATTTCACAAAACTAAATCACACCTATATTCGCATTTCATTTATTTTGGACGCTCAGACGACCTAGTTTTGTGTAATCATATATTTCAAAATTTATAAATTATACAAAATAAAGGTCGCCTAACAGCGGCCTTTTTTGATAGAGTTCATTGACATAAGCATTCAACCGCACTTAGTGCACAAAGGAGGGTGGTCATGCGTCAGAAAATCCCACATCCCAGCGGCGGATTTATGGAAATCTGCTATTGTCGAAACTGTCTGCGTGGCCGCTATGATCAGTGTCTGTATCTGGAAAATACGGATAAAGAGGCGCCGACAGTTGCTCAGGAAATTGTCTCCAATTCCAGTTTGCCTAACGGGCAGATAAAGGGGGATGGGTTTTGATACTATTGACTACTAAACTAGGATAGGAGGAAATCTCTGATAAAACTGGGGGAGCTCCAAGATGAGCTCTATCATTACAATCACGGAGGTGTTGACATGGCTAAGAGGCTGGCTCTTAGGTCAGGAGAGGGAGTCTGTACAATCTGTGATCAATCGGGCGTCAGTCGTCCGGCAACGGTTCGCTACCAGAAAGGGTGGAGCATTATTGATGCTTGTGCAGAACACGAGTGCCAGGCCAGCTTAGATGTTGAGTCTGGAGATCCAGTGTTGGGGGTTTCCAACGAGAATATTCTCAATACTCCTGCCCTGGGATTTTGGCGCGGTTAGCAGTGCTTTGGCGGCTGGTTTTCCAAAGGAAAACCAGCCGCATCTAAATATTGACAGTCTTTTTTAGTGGTGATATTATTATTTATATAAATATATGTTTAGAAGTTTGATTATCATTATTAGCATTATTTTGTTGACGCCTTAGGCGATTGCTTTTTTGCTAGTAGTAATTATTTAACTTCTAAACATCAAAAAATGCAGGTCGCCAATAAGGCGGCTTTTTTGGTGTTTTAGAAGTGTACATTCCACCACAAGTCACTAACCATCAAACAGAGGAGTTCTGACAATGAGCAACAATTTTTTCGGCTATGACGCCAGCGACGACGAGCTGTTTGACAGCTACTTTCCCACTACCTTCGGCTGTTAGTCGGAGAACAATCAAGGAGGATGACTGATTTGTCCAAGGAAGCAGAAGCTGGGGACGATTGCCAAGGCAATCGAAATCTGCCAAAAGGGAAATGGCGTTGTAATTTTTGCGGGCAGGAATTTTGCACGCCAATTTCTTGCCTGGAGAGGCTCAAAAAACTCAGACAAGAGGAGCTGGAAGCAGCAAAAATCGCTGCGGTATCTGTGGATGCGGCAAATATTTAGGAGGTAGGCTGATGTCCAACGAAAGAAGGTACAATATGAGCGACAAGCGTGAGGACACTACTGTTACTCAGGAGGAGCGTCAGGCAGCAGATACGAGACGAGACATCTGCCAGGAGTGCAAATGCACAGATGGTCAGCACAGACGCAAGTGCAGCTACAACATTGCCAACCTGATCTGAATTGGCACTTCTCTCTGTTATTGATGATGGTGATGGCCCCGTAGTCTTTTTGACTCCGGGGCCTTTCTTTGAAATAAAAATAAAAAGCAAAAAACCCAGTAATTTGACAAATTTTTGTAACTGTGTATAAGTTTTCCCCCATTTTTATTGACAAATATTCACAAACTTTTTTAAATGTGCTATATTTATTGATGAAAAATAATAATTAATAAGTTAATATTACGCTTATGGCAAAATTAACCAAGTCACAATTGTTTAATGTCTTGTCAGAAAAGACTGGACTAAGCAAAAAAGATGTAACCAGTTTAATGGATACATTAGGAGAGTTAGCCTACAAAGAGGTCAAAACAAGTGGTGAATTTACTGTCCCAGGTTTGGGTAAACTAGTAAAAAAACACCGTGCTGCCCGTGACGGCCGCAATCCGGCTACTGGCGAAACTATCAGAATCCCAGCTAAAACTGTAGTAAAATTCCGTGTAGCTAAGGCTTGTAAAGACGCTGTACTTTAAAGCATCTAAAGCTTAAAACAAAAAAAGGCTTCCCATAGTGGGACAGTCTTTTTTTGTTTTCTATATTTTTTAGCGATTATAGATAAACACAGTATTTATTCCATTATCTATAGATAATTTCTTGTCAGCAGTCTCTTCGGCCTGCTTAATGGCTTGTTTGGCGCTGTGCCAATAGTTGTTGACTACAAAATAAACTTTATCCACACCGGCTTTATCCATCGCCATAACCACTTCTTCTACGCTAGCCTCATTTTCTATCATATTGAGAAAATTTTGGTAAATATTATCTGAACCAAGCGGCATAGAATAATAAAAATTTTCATTATAGTAATTTCGGAAACCATATTGGTATATAGCCGCTGCTCCTAACATTTGATTGGCTAGTACTATATAGTTTTGACCTTGAGCATCATTTTCTATAGCCTGGACAGTTTTTAGGTCAGTAGAAGTGATATTAAAACTTTTGCTGTTGGCATGTTGGTCATATACAGGATAACTAAAATAAGTGCTGACAGATATCACCATAGTAGTTAAGACAGCAATAAAAGTTTTTTGGCTTAGTTTGTTTTTCTTCAAAACAGAACTCCACCAAAAATAAACAGCAGTTAGAAATATAGGTAAAAGCATAATAGCCAGCATAAATACTATTCTGTTGATGTAGTCATGTTTTTGATAGCTAATTTGTAGATTAAAAGACAAAAATATGGAAGCTAGTAGATAATTAGCCAATATAAGACCGGAAAATATCAGGAGTCTTTTGAAAAAAATATATTTGTTTTCTCTGAATATGGCATAAACGCCCAATAATACTATCAGAGAGTATATCCAAAACTGGTTGGCTCCAATATTGTGGATCATATCAAGGGGAAAGCTATAGCTTTTAAACCAAAAAATACGAGGTAGATTTATGATTGGCCACCAGTTTATCTTTATTATTTCCTGCCAGCTAAATTGATTTATTTTTTGATATATTGCAAACAAAACTGGCAATATCATAATTGATGATCCGTAGGCAATGACTTTTAATATAAGGTTTGTTTTTTTGTGTTTTTTTAATTTCCAGATAGCTAAAATAGTCGTAAAGAAAAGCATTGGTATACCCACTAAGGGGTGGATAGTAAGAGCCATGAGACTTAATAACAGGGTAAAATAGAGACTAATAGTCTTTTTGTTTATTTCCGGCAGTATGAAAACAAAAATAGCCAGCAGTAAAAAAGTCAAAGATTGGGGAGTGGTCATGATAGCAAAGTTGAAGCCAATAAATAGACTCCATAAAACTGCTAGGTAGCTAGCTTTGTATGACCAGTTAAATCCGTATCGTAAACCATAATATAGACTGGTTGGCCAAAAAATACTAAATAGAGCCGGCATCAACAGTTTGTTGGCAGTAGCAATAGATATTTGCAATATATTGCTAAGGAAAAATGTCAAAGCATATTGTCCAATATAAAGAAAAAGACGTGGTTCTATAGTGCCTGTCTGGTTGATATTTTCTAAAACAGCTAGATGTATAAAAGAGTCATAGCCATAGCCTAGGGGATATAAAATAATTCCAATACTAGAAATAAGGAAAAAATGCCAACAAATAAGTATTATATTTTTATAAGATTTTTGGTCAATAATACTGGCGGCCAAACTGAAGTTTGAAAGGGCAAACACCAACCAAAATCTAAATCCAACTAGCTCCCAAGGGGATCGTATAATGCCCAGACTGGCTTTTTTAAATAGAGCTGAAACAAGTATTATATCCAAAACAATTACAGCTAAAGGTAAAATAGTTTTTCTGATATGACTGATTTTGAGAAAACCAAAATTAGTATTGGTCAAAAAATAGTGTCGGCTATTTTGGTAGTAAGAAAGTATCTCAACAGCTAGTGGTATAGATAAGAAGACAAATAGCCAGATATAAATGTTTATTTGCCACAAGTGGTAGGCCATGGTGTATACAAGTGATATATAAGCTAAGATAGTCAAAAGCCCCATCACATTTTTTAGGCCTTGGTGGATATTGGAGGCATACATATCGGCTATCTTTTTACTGTTTAGCCATAGATAAAATAGACCAAAAATAAGGCCTATTTTAGTATTGTGGAATAAAAAAACGTTGCCCAATATAACAAGAGCCAATAAAAGTTGAGAAAAAATATTTTGTATTCTACTGAAACTAAGCATAATCTTGACTTTATTTTAGCAAATACTTTGGTAAATAGTAAAGTTTCTGCTAAAATATATATATATGACTTTAGATAAAAATTCAATAGTTAAGGTTTTTCGTTATATTTGGCTGATTTTTTCCCTTCTTTTACTTTTGTTTATATTGAATAAAGGGATTTATACAAAGCGTGATTTGAAATATCATTTGGATTTTTCGCAATCTCTTAGCCGTGATATAAGAGGCTGGTATCCGGAATCTAGATTGACTCCAGTTTTTGATCGTTTGGAAGGTCAAACTTTTGATATCCTAGGCGAACCAATTTATATGAAAATTTATACACCAGTTGATTTTGATATGATGACTATAGAGGGTAGTTTTTATTTTGATGAAGCGACAGAAATAAATATTGGTCTACGCCAAAAAGACGGATCTTGGCAATGGAAAAATATAGCCAACAATAATTTTTCTTTGACTTTTGCCCTAGCTGATGCTCTGACAAAAAATAATCAACTGGAGATTATTTTATCTTTACCTAATATATCAGATACTTCGGTAGTAAGTCTAATAAACAATTGGCAAATAATACTTAAAAGATAATTTCTGTTGAATTTAGAAATAAATTAAAATATAAAAATACTTATTTAATTAATTTTTAACGGGTCTAATGGGATGAAAACTTTACATCTTATTTTAAATGATTTTTTTCAGATAGCATTTTTTACATGGATAATTCTTTTATTCATGGAAGTTTTTAATACTGGTATGGTAAATCGTTTTATAAGTTTAGAATATTATTTTTATGGATTAATTTTTGTTTATATTTTAAATAAGATAACTGATAAATAATTTTTTGGTTTATGATAGTAATTTGTGGTATAATAATACTATAAACCTTAGAGGGGCTACTTAGAAGTCTATTTTTTAACGCCTTTTAATTAATTTTTAACAGGTCTAACAAAGTGAATAAGAAAAAGAAATTAGCCAAGAAAAAACACCGCCGCAAAGCTGGTAAAGAAATATCTAATATTAGAAATTAGACGAATCTTTTTAGTAGGAGAGTAAATAAAAATAAAAATGTCAAAACAAAAAGAATTGATGCACGTAGTGGCAGTTGATATGGGCTACGGTCATCAGCGCGCGGCTTATCCTTTTTTGGAGAGTGCTTATCGTGGTATTACTAATGCCAATCATTATCAGGGTATTAGTAGAAGCGAGGAAAAACAGTGGAACAGCGGACGCAGATGGTATGAAATAATATCTCGTTTCAAAAAAGTACCATTTTTGGGCACTACGGCTTTTAAAATAATGGATAATTTTCAAAAAATAGAGCCGCTTTATCCACAAAGGGATTTGTCCAAAAATTCTCAGCAACAAAAATATTTTTTCAATCAAGTCAAAGGTGGACTGGGGCGTCATTTGGTGGAAGAGCTCAATCAGCGTATTCCCAAAAATTATGACAAGCCATTGCCATTTTTAACTACTTTTTTTGTACCAGCTTACTTTGCGGAGCATCATGGTTACAAAGGAGATATATATTTGATAGTTTGCGATGCTGATGTGGCTCGTGCTTGGGCACCTTTTTATCCGGGTAAAAGTAGGATTAAATATTTGGTTCCAAATAAGCGAGTGAAGCAAAGATTAAAACTCTATGGTGTGCGTCCAGAAAAAATTTATGTGACAGGTTTTCCCTTGCCAAAAGAAAATATCGGTGGCAGCGCTCAAAAGATACTTCGTAGTGATTTGAGCGCCAGAATATTTAAACTTGACCCTAGGGGTATTTATAGAAAAAAATATGCCAAATTGATAGAAGATTATCTTGGTCCTGTCAAAAATATAAAAAATCCCAAACGGCCATTGAGTATTACTTTTGCTGTCGGTGGAGCTGGTGCTCAGCGTGATATTGGAGTAATTATTTTAAAAAGGCTACACAAATACCTCAAAGCAGGAGAAATAAGGCTAAACCTCATTGCCGGAGTTAGAAATGATGTTTATATTTACTATCAGAGTGTAGTCAAAAGTTGTGGTCTAGGGAATTGTGAAAATGTCCAATTGATTTATGCTGAGGACAAAATGGATTATTTTAAAATATTTAATAAACTCTTGAGAAAGACAGATATTTTGTGGACCAAACCGTCAGAGCTTACTTTTTATAGTGCTTTGGGATTGCCTATTATTATGACTGAGCCGATTGGCTATCAGGAAAGGTACAATCGAGGTTGGTTGTTGGCTATCGGGGCGGGTGTAGACAGCATGGATCCAAATTATGTGGATGAATGGCTGTTTGACTGGCTCAACTCTGGCTGGCTGGCTGAAGCGGCTATGGAAGGATTTTTAGATGCTCCTAAAATGGGCACCTATCATATAGAAAATATAGTATTACGTAATAAAATAAGTGAGATAGACGAAGTACACCTCTTGTAGTATGACTATAAAAAAAATAACCATCAATTATTATAAAAGCATCAAAGAGCCGATGATTTTAGATTTTAATCAGGTGGCTATTTTTATTGGGCAAAATAATAGTGGTAAGAGTAATATTTTAGATGCTATTGAGTTTGTTTTTGATGGGGCATTTACGGATAAAAATCTTGTTTACGACAAAGCTGATATAGAGCTTGATTTGGAGTTTGACAGCGATGAGCAAATCAAAAATCAATTTCCGGAAAAGTCAGCTAGATTTATTTTAAAAAACGGTCAGCGACATCTAAGATTTGTTGACAAAGAAATAACTTACAATAAAGCTTTGTCTGTTTTGTTGTCTTCACAGGTCAAGAGATTGGACTATGTTAATTTTCATGACTACCAGCAAATAGAATTGGATTATCATTCACTTTTTAATTTCCCCAGTAATCTGGAAAATTTTCGGTCTTATCTTAAACATCATTTTCCCAAAATATCAGCCACCAAAAATGCCATGGATGTTCGTTATGAAAATGAGGGTATTATTGAAGGCAAGAGAAAAGCCACTATTGATAGACTTGGTTCCGGTTTCCGGCAGATTTTTACAATCTTGCTTTATATTTTTCATCCAAAATATTCAGTGGTAATGATAAATGAGCCGGAGACTCACCTTCATCCGGCTATGGTAAAAAAATTACTTTGGGCTATTCAAAATGCCAATGCTGGACAGATAATTTTTTCTACCCATAGTCCCTTGTTTATAACTCCGGCCACTTTACCCCAACTTGTCAGAGTAGAAAAAGATAATAATAATCATACCAGAGCTTTTACTATAGAGGGGCATTACAATTATAAGCGTCTTATCCAGGAGCTCAATGCCGATAATCTAGAGATGTTTTTTACGGATAAGGTAATTTTAGTAGAAGGAGTATCAGATCGCTTGCTTTTTAGAGGTTTGATAGATAAGTTTTATCAGGGCAGCAAAGATGTCAAAGTAATCCAGACTGACGGCAAGGGTAATATGCAAATTTATATAGATATTTTGACTACTTTTAAAATACCTTTTATGGTAGTTTTGGATCGTGACGTCATGAAAACCCAGCACCTTAGAGATTTGATGAGAGATCTGAATATAAAATTGGCGCCTTTACATGATACAGAACTAATTCGAGCACTTAAGCAGTATGATATTTATGTATTGGATAATGGGGATTTGGAAAATAATTATCCACGCAAATACCAAAATGAAGACAGTAAATCTCTCAGTGCTCTCAAAGCGGCTAGTTTTATCAGTTGGCAGGAATATGATTCTAAAGTGATGCGAAATTTAAAAGAAGTAATAGATAATATATGAGTTGGCTGCTAGTTGCCATTTTAGCTTATTTTGTACTGGGTTTGGTCAATGTGGCTGATAAATTTATTTTGGAAAATGTCATACCTGGTCCGAAGACTTATACATTTTTGGTGGGCGCTACCGGAGTAGCAGTGGTCTTGCTAGCACCTTGGTTTTTGACTTGGCCGGGCTGGGGTTTGTTTTTCTTTGACTGTTTGGTGGGATCTTTTTTTGCCGGTGGTTTGTTTTTTTTGTACCGTGGTCTCAAAGGTGGTGAAGCCAGTCGGATTTTTACTTTGGTAGGCGGTATGGTACCGGTTTTTACAGTGTTATTTTCTCTACTTTTGTTTGCAGAAAAATTCAGCAATTATCAATGGCTGGCTATTTTATTTTTGATATCAGGTACTATAATAATTTCTAGGACTTCGGTTCATCATAATATTTGGTTTAATATTAGAAAGTTTTTAAATATTTTAGATCCATATCAACTACCGAGTATTTTTTCTACTATTATAGCCGCTTTATTTTTTGCTCTTTTTTGGGTTGGTACCAAGCAAGTTTATAATACTCAAGAATTTGTCAGTGGATTTATCTGGGTCAGAATCGGTACATTTTTGACGGTTTTATTTTTACTTATAAAACAATCTTCTCGGCAGGAAATATTTTCAGAAATAAAAAAATCAAATAAACAAAAAAATAATAAATTTATTTATGTAGGTACGCAGGGTATGGGAGCGTTGGGCTCTGTTTTACAAAATTATGCTGTAGCTCTGGGTTCTGTAGCTCTGGTGACATCCCTACAAGGTTTACAATATGCTTTGGTGTTGCTATTTAGTGGTCTGCTTACATTTTTTTATCCTAAGATAGCAAAAGAAGATTATGGTCATGGGCGTCTGTCCAAAAAAGTGCTAGCCATTATTTTTATAGCTTTGGGTTTATACTTTATGGCTATTTAATTTTTATAATGAAAAAGATAAAAATAAAAAAAAGATATTGGATACCACTCGTAATTATATTGATATTATTGTGGTCTTTTAAGATAGATAGTCATTATCCGACTAAGATTGATTTGGAGGCCAAAGAAAATTATTGGGGGCTGACTTATTCACCAAAATTTGCTACTGAGCTGGGTTTGGACTGGAAAGAGGTATACGTAGAAGTTTTGGATGATTTGGAAGTGAAAAATATACGCATACCTATATATTGGGACCAGATAGAAAAAGAAGAGGGTGTCTTTGTCTTTGATGATTATGATTATATATTTGATGAGGGCGCCAAAAGAAATGTAAAGTTTATCGCCAATATCGGCTGGCGTTTGCCACGTTGGCCGGAATGTCATAATCCGGTCTGGTTGAACAACGATGAAATAAATGATATCAAAGGGCAGACTTTATTGTTGCTTGAGAGGCTGGTGAATAGATACAAAGACCGGCCGGAAATTGTGGCTTGGCAAGTAGAAAATGAACCTTTGCTTGATTGGTTTGGCAAATGCCCAAAAGGTGATAAGCAGTTTTTGAAACAAGAAATAGAATTGGTAAAAAGTTTGGATGACCGACCAATCATTATCTCTGCCTCCGGCGAGTTGAGCTCTTGGCGTCAGGAAGGGCAGCTAGCTGATATATTTGCCACTACGATGTATCGGGTAGTATGGAATCCCTGGTTTAGATATGTCAGGTATCCAATTCCTGACTGGTTTTATGGTTTTAAGGCTGATTTGTTTGGTATAAATAAGCATTCGTCAATTATTAGCGAGCTTCAGACTGAACCATGGGTACCAAATGGTACTTTGGCTGATCTTGATTTCAAGGAATATAACAAGTCTTTTTCAGTGGAGCAATTTGAAGCCAACTTACAATTTGCAATAAATACAGATTTTAGGCAAGCTTATTTGTGGGGAGTGGAGTGGTGGTATGTCCAAAAAGAAAAAGGGCATTCAGAATATTGGTATCTTGCCCGATCTTTATTTAGAAATGCTAATTAATAAAATATAGCACTTGAATATTTTGTCTATCCATAATATAGTATGGATAGTTTTAAAAATATAATATTTATATATGGAAACTTTAGAAATGAAATCTCAAGAAATAAATGCCCAAGAACAAGAAAAAACCTTTGAGACAATAAATTTTCATGATATAAAAGGTCGTTTTCATGAAGTTGTACATCCACGTATATTGGGGGAATTTTCTGCTATTCCACGTGAAAATGATGAAGTGGAAGTAGTCTTGTCCGCCAAAAATCAGACTATGACTTTTGGTGAGTATTTACAACGTATCGGGGTAAAGTACGATTGGTTTTTTAAAACCAAAAAAGAGGAGCCGGATAAAAATCTACAGGATCTTTTGAGAGATCTTCATCAAAAGTCAGTTGATAATCGCACAGCAGCTTCTATACGCCAACACCAGAAATTTACTCATGAAGGGGCTTCGTATGATAATCTTCAGCAGGAAACAGCACGTAACCATAGCCCTGTGTTTACAAAAATAATCAATGATTTGGGTATTGATGGTTTGGAAGCTAAGGAGGCAAGACCAAGGCAGGATTATTTGGATGGTATAGATGAAATATTGGAGTTTGATTCTACTAGTTTATCCACTCAAGGAGATGAAGAGGGAGAAAAAATAATAATTGGTATTCAAAGATCTTTTTCTGATAAAAAAAGACATATTACTAAGGATCCGATTAGATTTTTTCCTGAAAATCCAGAGGCAGGCGCTATTTTTAGAGTTTTTATTCAGGAAGATTTGGATGATTATATAGACAAGTTGTCAGGTATGAGTTATATGCAAAAACTTTTGGAAATCAGAGCTCAAAAAGCCAGACAAGCTGGCCAGAGTCCTAATCAATATGCCAAATCCCAACGAAATGATGGATTAGCTCCTATATCTCAAGTTTTGCCAAAAGGGGAAAGAGAACAGATAAACAGGACTCTCAAGGTTTTGAAAGAGATAAAAGAACAAATGAATATTTATATAGAATCTGATGATTTTGCCGGACAAACTCCTTTTATGCAAGCGGAGATAAAAAGAAAAATGGAGTTATTAGATATTGATAGTTTTATAGGGGAAATAGAAAATTTGAAAGCGGCAGCTTAGAAAATTAAAATAAGAAAAGGACCTCGCTGAAGCGTGGTCCTTTTTGGCATGTTGCCATAGTTGTCTGGCTGACGTATGTCAGTATTCAGCCAGGATGTTGTCAATGTTCTCTTGTGAGAACGTGAACGTACCCGGTTGTCCGTCCTGCGTGAACTGCAGACAGATCACCTGGGGGTCGGTAGCGGCGATGCCGAACTCGATGAAGGCCCAACAGCCGTTGAATTTGCGCCCGCTGATAGCGGCGTTCAACTTTTCGACTACTTCGTCGAGGTCGTATCGTTTGCTGATCCTGAGTCGGATCAACTCCTCCAGAAATACCCGCCCCTGTGGCAGCAGTCTTACCTTCGAAGTTGTCACGATTATTTTCCTCCTGTTGTGTGTTGTAGGGAGTTTCAGGAC
Organism: Patescibacteria group bacterium; assembly: GCA_018819405.1. Taxonomy (NCBI): domain Bacteria; species Patescibacteria group bacterium. The sequence goes on along the minus strand of JAHJQF010000001.1, from coordinate 830,024 downwards.
AACTTGGGACTATTTTTTATATCATATATTTATGATTTTGTCAATATCAAATAATCTAGTATTTTTTGACTTTATAAATACAAAAATCATCTTGTTATTACATTTGAATTCTGTTATAATTTAGTAAGCCAATTTAGAAATTATAGTAAAAATAATACTCAAAAAAATGGTGATATTTTACTATATTTAGTACCATAAATTTTTAAATTTGGTAAAATAATTAATCAAAATTTACTTGTGAAAACAAATAAAAAAATTGCTGTTTTTGCCATATTTTTGTTATTTTTGGCCAACACAGTGCAAGCTTTTACTCAAGATTATACACCAACAGACCCCAACTTGGTTTATCAATCATATTTGAACTATATAAATATAGGCCCATCTTGGTCTAATGAGCTAAAAACTAACAAAGAAGTAGTAGTAGCAATTCTTGATTCAGGTGTTTATTTGGAGCACCCTGATTTGAAAAATAATATCTGGATAAATCCGGGTGAGATACCTGGTGATGGGATAGACAATGACAATAATAGCTTTATTGATGATGTCCATGGCTGGGATTTTGTTTCTTCTGACAACGATCCAGAGCCAACTTTGGATAAAGATTATGACTACACAGCTATAAATCATGGCACCGTGGTGGCAGGAATTATTGCGGCCGGAATAAATAATACCGGTATAGTAGGTATTGCTCCAAATGCTAAGATTATGCCGCTTCGCATTTTGGATGCCAAAGGAGTAGGTAATACTCTGGTTTTGTCTCAGGCCATTGATTATGCCGTAGAAAATGGTGCAGATATAATCAATCTTAGTTTGGTTGGCGAGTTTTTGGGCGAGCCACTCAATACTTCTATCATTAATGCTTACAATAAAGGTGTAATGATAGTAGCGGCTTCTGGCAACGAGGAAAGTGTTGGAATAAGCTTAGATATTGATCCTCGTTATCCAGTCTGTGATATAGATGATGTTAACCGTGTTTTAGGTGTCGCGGCAGTAGATGAAAATAAGCAGATGACCGAATTTACCAATTATGGTGAACAGTGTATTGATATTTCAGCTCCGGGTACAGATTTTTATTCTACGACTTATTATAATTCTTCAGACAGAAATTTTTATCATAACTATCAGGGAGGCTGGAGTGGAACTTCAGTCGCTGCTCCGATTATTTCGGCAACAGCAGCTTTGATAAAAAGTCAGTATCCTGATCTGAGGCCTTATGATATATATAGTATTATTCTAGCTAGTGCTCAAGATTTACGCGAATCCAATCCACTTCATCATATAGATTTGGGCGCCGGCTTAGTCGATGTAGGGGCTGCTCTTAATCTGGCTGATCATTATTATAATGATTCTATAAAAATTGTAGTTACTCCTTTGAAAGGTTTGCCGCCGGAAGTCTTGATAATGGATACTGAGGGCAATTTAGAAAGTTGGTTTTTAGCTTATAATGCTGGTTTTCGAGGAGGTGTAAATGTGCTGGTATCAGATGTAACAGGTGATGGTCTGGAAAATATTGTCACTGCGCCTATGGCTGGTGGCGGGCCACATATCAGAGTTTTTGATATTCATGGTAATGTTCAGTCAGAATTTTTTGCTTATGATGCCAACTTTACAGGGGGAGTAAATATTGCTACCGGAGATGTAGATGGTAATGGAACACTAGAAATTGTCACTGCGCCTATGGCTGGTGGCGGGCCACACATCAGAGTTTTTGATTATCAAGGTAATTTGCTTTACGAATTTTTTGCTTATGATGCTGCTTTTGCCGGTGGGGTCAATGTCGCTTTGGGCGATGTCAACAACGACGAAAAGGATGAGATTGTCACCGCACCAGCTAGCAATTATATACCTGAAATAAAAGTTTTCAATTATGAAAATAGACAAAAAGCTAGCTTTTTAGCCTACGACAAAGATATGACAGCGGGTGTAAATATTTCTATTGGTGACGTCAATGCAGATCATTGGCCGGAAATTGTCACCGCACCAGCTAGGTTGTATCCTCCCCAGATAAAACTTTTTAGTATGAGGGGCACCTTAAAGAGTGAATTTTTATCTTTTAGTAAATATTTGTTTAGTGGGGTAAAAGTTTTGGCCAAAGATATTTCGGGAGATAATCTGCCGGAGATATTGGTCTTACCTGGTCGGGGTAGCTCCGCACTACTTCGTATTTATGACAGTGACGGTACTGAAAAGAGTAATGTTTATCTCAGAAATGAAAACGACAAGACCGGTTACAATTTTGATATTTTAGCCAGATAAAATGAAAATCAGTGTAGTTATACCGGCTTACAACGAAGCCAAGGTAATTTTACTTACCATTTCTCAAGTCAAAGATTATTTGGAAAAAAATTTTTCTAGTTTTGAAATAATAGTAGTTGATGATTGTTCTCGTGATAGTACTTTGGAAATTTTAAAATCTTTTGAAGGGATTAGAATCATTAGAAATTTGAGGAACCACGGCAAGGGTTATACGGTTGCCAAGGGAGTAAAAGCAGCTCATGGAGATTTGATACTGTTTATGGATGCCGACAACTCCACTCAAATATCAGAGTTAGATTCTTTTTTGCCTCAAATAGCCGAATATGATTTGGTGATTGCCTCTCGAGCCCTAGCAGACTCTAATATAAAAATAAAACAAAATTTTTTGAAGATATTTTTGGGGCGTTTGGGCAATTTGGTCAGTCGGATTTTTATACACAAAAGTATCGGTGATACCCAATGTGGGTTTAAGCTCTTTAGCAAAGATTTAAAGTTTATTTTTGAAAAGCTGACTATTTCAGGATTTTCCTTTGACTTTGAGTTGATTTTTTTAGCTAAAAAGTATAAATTCAGAATAAAAGAAATGCCTATTACTTGGGAAAATAACTTTGATTCTACGGTGAAGTGGCATGATTATCCCAAGACTTTTATGGATATAATAAAAATTAATTTAAATAATTTGTTTGGAAAATACAATTAAGATAAAAATATTATGAAACCATTTATTGAAAATAAAAACATTTTGGTTTTGGGTGGAGCCGGTTTTATTGGATCGCACCTTTGTGAAGAGCTGGTTAGAAGGGGAGACAATGTTGTCTGCGTGGATAATTTTATATCATCAGATGTAGAAAATATACGTTCACTTTTGGAATACCCAAATTTCGAATTTATCAGACACGATTTGGAAGAACAAATAGATTTTTCTATTCAGCCTGGTTTGGGCAAATTTAAAGTCGAGGTGCAGGGTTTTCAGGAAATCTACAATTTAGCTTGTCCGACTGCTCCGAAAGATTATACAAAATTTCCTGTCAAAACAGCCATTGCCAATTCGGTAGTGGTAGTAAATAGTTTAGAAATGGCCAGAAAATATAAGGCTAGATATTTATTAGCCTCCACTTCAGCTGTTTATGGTAAGCCGCCCGAAGATGGTACACCAGTCAGAGAAAGCTATTATGGTTTGCTAGATTTTTTGGGTCCTCGTGCTTGCTATAATGAAGGTAAGAGATTTGCCGAAACACTGGTTGTCACTTATCGGGATGTTTACCAACTAAATACCAGTATTGCTAGGATATTTTCCACCTATGGACCAAGGATGCTCCAACACAGCGGTCGTCAAGTGCCGGATTTTATTAGGAGTGCAGTTGACAACAAAGATGTAGAGATTGCCGGTGATGAAAATTCGGTTATTAGCTTTTGTTATGTCAAAGATATTGTAGAGGGGCTCATTGCTTTGATGGTCTCAGAAATATCTGAACCAATAAACTTAGGAACCGAACAACAATACACTATGACAGAAGTTGCCAAAAAAGTTATTGATTTAGTAGGCTCAAGTTCTTCTATAACTTATACCAATAAATATGCCTATACCATGCAGCCAGCTATACCAGATATTAGTAAGGCCAAAGAAGAATTAAATTGGTTTCCTCTGGTATCAATAGAAGACGGGCTCAAAGAAGCTATTGATTATTACAAGGCTACGGCATTTTTGCATCGCCCTGTATTTGAAGGAAAAATAGAAGAATAATTAAAAATTTATGAAAATATTGGTCACAGGCGGTGCGGGGTTTATTGGCTCACATTTGGTAGATAGTTTGGTTAAAGACGAACATCAGGTATTGGTGGTGGATGATTTGAGTACTGGCAAAAAAGAATATATAAATCCACACGCTAGATTTGTCCAGTTTGATGTACGGGATGAAAAATTGGGTAATATTGTAGCTGATTTTATGCCAGATATAATATATCATCTGGCTGCTCAAAAAAATGTGCGTACTTCTTTGGAAAATCCAATGCTTGATGCCAGCATCAATATATTGGGCTCTCTAAATATTTTGGATCAAGCAATAAAGCACAAAGTAAAACATTTTGTCTTTGTCTCAACCTGTGGTATATATGGTGACACTGATCAGTTGCCTACCACTGAAACTGGGCCAGAACAGGCTCTTTCTCCATATATATTAAATAAACTGACTTTTGAAAAATATCTGGCTATTTTAGGTCAGGAAAAAATAAAGTGGTCAGCAGTTAGGCTGTCAAATATTTACGGACCAAGGCAAGATCCATATGGTGAAGCCGGAGTGATAGCTATATTTTTGGATAATGCTATCAAAGGAAAAGATTTGAATATTTTCGGTGATGGAGAGCAAACCAGAGATTTTATGTATGTAGCTGATGCCGTAGATGCTTTGCTCAAGGTAAATCAAAATGTCACAGGCATTTATAATATTGGTACCGGCCAAGAAACTTCTATTCTGAATTTGGTGGATACTATTTCTAATATTGCCAAAGAAAAAGTGTCGGTCAAACACAGTGATCCGGTAGTGGGCGAGGTGAGAAGGAGTTGCTTGGATTATTCCAAGGCTAGTCGAGAGATAAGCTGGCAGCCCAATTATGATTTGCATCAAGGATTAGAAATAACCTATCGTTGGTTTAAAGAAAAAAGATAATTAATTTTGAATTGGGTGAATATTTTTGTCATTATACCAACTTGGAATGAAGCCAAAAGAATCGGACAGGTGTTAAGTGACCTGTCTGCTTTGCCTTATAAATTGGTGGTAGTTGATGATGGCTCTACAGATGAGACTTTGGATATAGTCAGAAATTACAAAGTAGATATTTTGAAGCACAAAATAAACCGTGGACAAGGGGCAGCCCTAGAAACCGGTAATCAATATGCCATCAGAAATGGAGCAGATATTATAGTGCATTTCGATGGTGATGGTCAGTTTTTGGCTGAAGAGATAAAAGATATAATTGATCCATTATTGGGCGGCCAAGCTGATATTGTGTTTGGCTCTAGATTTTTAGGTAAAAAGTCACAGATGCCATGGCTCAAAGAGAAAATCTATATGCCAATGGCTAGACTGGTAAATAGAATCCTTTTGGGAGTAAAATCATCTGATCCTCAAAATGGTTTTCGAGCCATGACCAAATCAACTGCCCAGAAGATCAGGATAGAAAATGACGAATATGCTCATTGCTCAGAAATTATCGCCAAGTCTTTTGCTTATCGTATGCGTATCAGAGAGATACCAGTTACTGTGATTTACCGTGACTTTGGTCAAGGATTAGGTGGTGGGGTGAGAATTATAAAAGATTTATTATTTAGTAAAATAAGCAAATGATTTACTTACAAATCATAATTACTTTATTTGTCTTGGTTATTTTGTTTAAGCTTTTTGTGCAAAAGCAAAAAAATAAAATATCACTTTTTTCTTTTATTATTTGGTTTTTGCTCTGGCTGGCAGTATTAGTCGTTTTTTGGCAGCCTGATACCACTACTTATTTGGCCAATGTTTTGGGTATAGGCAGAGGGGCAGATTTGGTTGTTTATATATCAATTGTTGTAATATTTTATATGCTCTTTAGAATTTTTGTACGATTGAATAAAATTGAAAATGAAATTACTAAAGCCGTCAGAGAGGACGCCATAAAAAATGCTGAAAAAAGATAAATCCCGTACTATTTTATTTATGGATGTCGTGTGGGTAAAAGTTAATATATGGTAAAAATGCTGCGTGATAAAGTTGTTGTTATAATAGTTTCTTATAATGGTCGTGAGTACCTACCGGCCCTTATGCCACCTTTGGTACAAGAAAAGTACCATGATTTTGATGTGGAGATTTTGGTGGTAGATAATAATTCTAGTGATGATTCAGTAGAATTTATAAAAAATAATTTCCCCAGTGTTGATATTATTGTTAATAAAGAAAATACAGGTTTTGTCGGAGGTAATAATATTGGTTATGATTGGGCCAAGACTAGAGGAGCGGATTATATATATCTTTTGAACCAGGACACTGTAGTCAGTCCAGGTTTTTTGGAGCCGCTTTATAAATTTGCCAAGCAAAACAAATTTGGTTCTCTGCAGTCAAAACTTAGATTATGGTCCAAAAAGGATAGGATTAATACGGTGGGTAATGCTATACATTTTTTGGGATTTGGTTATGGTACAGAATCCGGCAAAATTGATCGCAATGATCACAAAATAAAAAAAATAAATTATTCCTCCGGAGCTGGTGAATTTTTGTCTATGGCTGCTTTGGCAGAGTTAGGATATTTGTTTGATGAGACTATGTTTATGTATTTAGAGGATTTGGATTTGGGTTGGAGTTTGTCTATGTTGGGTTATGATAATTATCTTATTCCAGAGAGTGTTATTTATCATAAGTATGAATTCAAAAGAGGCATGAAGCATTTTTATTATTTTGAAAGAAATCGTCTTTGGGTAATGCTAAAAAATTATAAAATAGCCACTTTGATAATTATTTTCCCAGCCTGGTTGATTATGGAATTTGGGCAATTGATGCTAGCCATGATAAACAGAAGAACAAAAGATAAAATAAAAGCGTATTCATTTTTATTTTCAGTCAGTGATATGAAAATGCTAGCCACCAAAAGAAAATATATACAGTCCAAAAGAACTCGATCTGATCGTCAAGTAATTTCAAAGTTTACTGGATTGATTTTATTTCAGCCACTCAATTCGCTGGCTCTTAAAACGGCCAATGTTTTATTTTTTATTTATTGGCAGTTGATAAAAATATTTATTTTTTGGTAAATTCATCGCGTTAAATAAATTTAATTTTTAGTAAAATAAAAATAATTTTCAAATAAACAATATGAATAATAAATATAAAGAAATTAACAAAATAAATTTATAACGGGATGAAAATAGCAGAAGTTACATCTACTTTTCCTCCATATAAGGCCGGTATGGGCAATGTTGCTTACTACAATGCTTGGTCTCTTAGTACGCTTGGTCATGATGTCACAGTTTTTACACCTCTTTACAAGATCAATACTCCGTATCGTGATGAATATCCTTTTGAGGTGCAGAGATTAAGGCCGTGGTTCAAATATGGTAATGCCGGTATCCTGCCCCAGCTTTTTTATAAGCTGTCTGCTTATGATATTATTCATCTGCATTATCCTTTTTTTGGTGGGGCAGAGATAATATATTTTTTGGATAAGATAAAGGATCTGCGCTTACTGGTTACTTATCATATGGATGTTCAGGGCAGGGGGCTGTTGTCGAAGTTTTTTAATTGGCACACCAATAATGTCACGCCAAGAATTTTGGATTCAGCTGACAAGATTATTGTTACTTCTTTTGATTATGCCAAAAATTCCAGCTTGAAAGAGCGTCTACAGGCCGAGCCGGAAAAATTCGTAGAAATACCATGTGGAGTTAATCATCTTCTATTTAAGCCTCGTATCAGAGATAAAGGAGTAATAGATAAATACGGTTTGCACGACAAAAAAATAATAATGTTTGTCGGAGCCTTAGATAAAGCCCATTATTTTAAGGGCATAAATGTGCTTATTCAGGCTATCAACAAGATAGCCAGTAGTGATGATTTTAGGTTATTAATTATTGGTGATGGTAATTTGCGCTCTACTTATGAGAGCATGGTAGATAGTCTGGGCTTGTCCAAAAAGATTATTTTTACTGGTTTTGTGCCAGATGATTTTTTGCCAAAGTTTTATAGTGTGGCTGATATTTTTGTCTTGCCGTCTATTGATAGATCAGAAGCCTTTGGTATAGTATCTCTTGAAGCCATGTCATCAGGTGTGCCGGTTATTGCTTCTGATTTGCCGGGAGTCAGATCGGTAGTAGATAAAAGAAAGACTGGTCTTTTGATCAAACCAGGTAATGTAGATAATCTGGCTTCTATGATTGATTATCTTTTAAGAAATCCCAAAGAAGCCAAGGCCTATGGTAAGGCTGGTCGCGAAAAAGTATTGCGTCAATATACTTGGGAAAAGATAGGCTATAAATTGGATAATATTATAAGAAGTATTTAAATGAAAATTGCTGTAATATCAAATTTATATCCGCCATTTGTGCGTGGTGGGGCAGAGATAGTGGCTGCTATGGAGGCTCAGGGGCTCAAAAAATCATGGCAGCATGTCTTTGCAATTTCTACTCGACCAGCTAAAGTAAAGTTTATTGGCGCTCATATTTTTCGCACGGGACTTTGGACAACCAGTGTCGATACTTTTGAAGAGGTTGATGTCTATCGTTTCAATCCAGTTAATCTTTATTATTATTTAGATGATTTTAAGTTTCCATCTTTCTTACGTTTGTTTTGGCATATTTTTGATATCTTCAATATTTTTTCTTATTTCAAAATAAAAAAGATTTTGTTAAAAGAAAAGCCGGATGTGGTGATTACTCACAATCTGATGGGTATTGGTTTTTTGGTACCAATGCTTATTAGGAATTTAAAAATAAAACATCTTCATACTGTCCATGATGTACAGCTAGTCACACCCTCTGGTTTGATTATCAAGGGCAAAGAAAATGCCTTTAGCCATCGTTTTTTTCGATATATTGGTTATGTAGCTTTGATGAGAAAGTTGATGGGTAGCCCTGATGTGGTAGTTTCTCCTTCCAAATTTTTGATGGATTTTTATACTAAAAATGGGTTTTTTAAGCATTCAAAAAAAGCAGTTATTCCCAACCCTATTCGTTCACTTATGAAAATGCCCAAGACACCAACGCCAAATTTGGAATTGGTATATCTGGGTCAGATTCATCGTGCCAAAGGAGTATTGGATTTGATTGACTCTTTTATAAAAATAAAATTGCCACACATGCGCCTGCATATTGTCGGAGTAGGGGAAGATCTACCCAGAGCAAAACATAAAGCCAAAGATGATAAAAGAATTATTTTTCATGGTTGGCTACCCAATCACAAATTATTGCCCCTTTTGTCATCTATGGATGTGATGCTGGTGCCATCTCTTTGCTATGAAAATTCCCCAACTGTTATTTACGAATCACTATCTATGGGTATGCCAGTGATTGCATCGGACATTGGCGGAGCTAGTGAACTGATAGTAGAAAATATAAATGGCTGGTCTTTTCCGGCGGGAGATTTTGATATTTTAAATAAAAAAATAGTCGGCCTTTATAAGCAGAGAGAAAAAATTGCCAAAATGGCTGATAATTGTCGGATTAGTGTAAAACAACATAATTTAGAAAATTATATTAATAAAATTTTAGAACTTATCAATAGACCTCATTAATAAATTAAATTTCTAACGTAGTGGAACTAACTAAAGAACAAAGATATCAATTTTTACTGGTTTTTTTATCAGTGATATTTTTGATTATATATAATTTTAATAATATTACTGTTTGGTGGCCCAAATGGATGCAATTTGAGCATTTGATTTTTAACTGGCCTGATGCAACAGCCAACCATTTTTTTGCTTCTAGCTATGCTAATACCCGTTTACTATTTGTCTATGAGCCGCTCAATCTAATAACTAATAATCTATTACACGCTAGAAGTGTCAATGTACTAGAGGGCTCTTTGGTGCCGATGGCTTTTTTGCCATCCATAGTGGTTTTTTCCTTGTTTTATAAAATATTAGGAGCTTATGGAGTATTATTTATTACTCCTTTGATGGCTATGTTTAGCGCTTGGCTAGTTTATAGATTAGTACTGTATTTATTCAAAGACTTGGACATTGCTTTTATTAGCACATTATTATTTTTGTCTTTAGCCCCATGGGTATTTTTTGCCAATGTTGTCATGGTGCCGACGGTCATGTTTGTATTTCTTGTACTTGGCGGTTGGTGGGCAATAGTAAAAAGTTTTAAGTCCAAGCACGAACTATGGTGGATACTGGGTAGTTTTCTATTATCTTTGGCAGTTGTCGTCAGGCCAACCGAAGTAGTTTGGCTAGCTCTTATTAGTTTATTTGTTTTGTATATTAAGCGTGATATTTTGAGTGCCAAAAAAATTGTTTTTGGTCTTTTGGTACTAGTGGCAGTCTTATTTGGATTTTTTTCACTTAATAAAGCTACTTATGGTGGCTATTTTACATTTGGTTATCTCAATTTACAGTCCGGTCAGGTTGATTCTGAGATACAGCTTCAATCAAGGGGTATTTTTTCTTATATAAAATTATTGATTGCTCCTTTTGGTTTTAATTTTGTTTTGATATTAAAGAATTTTTATAAGTATTATATTGATATAATACTGCCACATTTTGTATTGGCGGTAGCTGGATTTGTACTTTTGATCAGCAAGTACAAAAAAAGATCATTGGCCTGGAAAAAATATTTATTGATTAGTCCTTTTATTTTTATTTTAATACTTCTTTATTATGCTTCTTGGAATTTGGCAGATCCATTGGTCAAAGAGCTAAACACAATTTCTATTTCTTATGTCAGATATTTTATGCCTTTATATATCTGGATACTTCCTTTGGTAGCTTTAGCTATCAAAGAATTGTTTATGGGTAGTAGTACAACAAACAAGATAGCCTCTTATGTAGTAGTTAGTATTATTGTAGTTTCATCTCTCAAGTTGGCGTTTATGTCTGAGCATGATGGGCTCTTGGAAAATCGTAAGACCTTAAATAATTATTATGCTCAATATGAGAGAGTGAGTTCTCTAGTGGAGGATGATGCTGTTATTATTTCAGAGAGATCTGATAAAGTATTTTTCCCAAAATATAGAGTGATAGCTTTTCAGGGTGATTTGCCTTTGTGGGAGAGGGTCAAAAATATTGTAGATGTAGTGCCAGTTTATTATTATAGCAATGAGAGTGAGGAAAAAATTCAAGTTGACCGGCAAGCAGCCAATGAGCTAAACTTAGATTTAGCAGAGCCTAGCCAAATATGGGATAATTTTATCTTATATAAAGTACAAAAGATGCCATAATTCGTCATTCTCGGGCTTGACCCGGGAATCCAGCAAAGAAGGAAAGTGATTATGTACAAAGAGTATTATATTTATATTTTAGCAAATAAAAGAAATGGTACATTATATATAGGCGTTACCAATGATATAGTTAGGCGCGTATTTGAGCATAAAAATAAGCTACACGACGGATTTACAAAAAGGTATGGAATACACAAGTTAGTTTATTATGAAATAATATATGATATAACTTTGGCTATAATGAGAGAAAAACAACTTAAAAAATGGAATAGAAAGTGGAAGTTGGAGCTTATAGAAAAAGAAAATCCATATTGGGACGATCTTTATTATCGTATAATTTAATTTTTAATTGCTAGATTCCCGCTTTCGCGGGAATGACTAGCTGTAATGTTATGGAAGATTGTATTTTTTGCAAAATTATCAAAGGAGAAATACCTAGTTACAAAGTTTACGAAGATGAGACTACTATGGCTTTTTTAGATATTAGTCCGGTAAATCATGGGCACACTTTGGTGGTGTCTAAACAACACTACGCCAATTTGGAAGAAATCCCAACCAATGAATTACAACAATTGATAATTACGGTAAAAAAAGTGGGACAGGCTATCAAAAATGGTTTAGAAGTTGAAGGTTATAATGTTTGTGAAAATAATGATCCAGTGGCTGGACAATTGATTCCCCATATTCATTTTCACGTTGTGCCACGACATGAAAACGACGGCATCAAGATGTGGCCACAGGAGCCATATCCAGAAGGCAAAGCAGCTGAAGTATTAGAAAAAATTAAGATTAATTAAAAACGTCATTGCGAGCCCGAAGGGCGCGGCAATCCAAAATTTTTAGATTGCAACCTATTATAAAATAAATTTATTTTTAAAAATGTGTTACAAAACTATAAAAATTACGATAAAATTATGAAAAATATTTTGGTGACAGGTGGTGCGGGGTTTATTGGTTCCAACTTCATACACTATATTATAAAAAAATATCCAGATTACAAAATAATTAATTTGGATGTTTTGACTTATGCCGGAAATTTGGCCAATTTAAAATCATTGGAAAATAATCCAAATTACAAATTTGTAAAAGGAGATATCGGAGATTATGATTTAGTTTCTAAAATAGCCAGAGAGGATAGTGTAGACTTGATAATAAATTTTGCCGCTGAAAGCCACGTAGACAATTCTATCACCGGCCCAGATCCATTTATTATTACCAATGTATTGGGTACTCATACCCTGCTTAAAGTTGCCAAGGAAAATAATATTCGCTTTCATCATGTTTCTACTGATGAGGTATTTGGTGAGCTCAAAGATAATCAGGAAAAATTTTCTGAAAATACCAAGTATGATCCGCGCAGTCCCTATTCAGCCAGCAAGGCCTCTTCTGATCATTTAGTCCGAGCCTATCACGCTACTTATGGACTGCCAATTACAATTTCTAATTGTAGTAATAATTATGGACCATACCAACACGTAGAAAAATTTATTCCACTTTTTATTACCAATTTACTGCAAAATAAAAAAGTACCTCTTTATGGTGAAGGCAAAAATATTCGTGACTGGCTCTATGTAGAAGATCATTGCCGAGCCATAGATTTGATAATGCATCGTGGTAAGATTGGTGAGACATATCTGGTAGGCGGTGACAGCGAAAAAAGAAATATAGATATTGCCAAGCTTTTGGTCAGTAAATTGGGCAAAGATGAGTCGATGATAGAACGTGTAGAAGACAGATTAGGCCATGACTACAGGTATGCCATAGATTTTTCTAAAATAAAAAAAGAACTAGGCTGGCAGCCGACTGTCAGTTTTGACGAGGGTCTGGACAAGACTATAGAGTGGTATAAAAATAATTCACCCCGTTAAATAAATTTAAATCATAATATGAATCATTATGTATATATATTAAAAAGTAAGAAAGATAATTGGGTTTTTATGTGGAGTAGTATTCCAATAATGTCTAACTATTGGGCTACCTCTAAAGCTCTTTTGTATAGAGGAGATATATACTCTTTTGGTAAAATTTTTTGTTATTTTGATGGCAAAATTATCACTGCTTATATGCAGGAAAGTCAGTTAGATAAGTTTAAAAAAGAAGGAGAAAAATATTTAAATCCCCATTATTATAAAAAATATAAAATTAAATATAAAAAAGAATCTATCAACTGGTGGAAGTGGATTAGAAAAATAGAAAAAATAGATTATTCAAAAAGAAAAAATTCAAATATTATTATAGATCATAAAAAATTTATTGAATACTCTATAGACTCTATTGCTTATTTTGGTAGTACACGCATGGAATTTACTTACGCAGCAGAACAGAGATTAAAGGAGATAACTAAGAAGTATTATAAGGATAAATGGTTAGATATTTTTGGAATTTTAACAACGGCTGTATCTTTAGACGATATACAAAAAGAAAATATAGACTGGCTAAGATTACTTTCTAAAAAAGAGAATGATTTAAATTATTTAAAACATATTTCAAAATACCCGTGGCTTGTTTTTGGTCAATTCGATGATAATAAAATTTTGAAGTTCTTAAAAACTAGAGCAAAAGAAGAAAAAAATATTTTTAAGAAAGAATTAAATAGGTTGAAAAAACTAAAAAATGATTTAAAAAATCAACAGAAAAAGATTTTTATTAAATTTAATAAAGATAGTAATGAAGCAAAATATTTAGCAATATTTCTTCAAAATCAAGCAGTTGAAAGAATGAATATTAAAGCTTACTGGTCAGGATCTTATTATTTAGCTAGAAAAATGTGGCTAAAAATAGCTGATGAAATAAATATACCACTGGAAGATTTGTTGGGATTTATGACTCCACTAGAAACTGAAAAATTATTAAATAAACAAAAAATTAGTAATATAAAAGATATTGTTAATGATCGTAAAAAATCTTTTGCACTTAATATTTATTCTAACGAAAAATTAGAAATAATTGGATCGAAAGAATCAAGAAAAATTTTTAATCAAAGAATCAAGAAAATAAAAAATACTAATAGTCTGATAAAAGGACAGGTTGCTATGCATGGATTTGCTCGCGGGAGGATAAGAAAAGTTATAGCCGGTAATCTAGACATGCTTCAAGAGAGTATTAAAAACTTTAAAAAAGATGAAATACTTTTAACTAGCATGACTCAGCCAAATATGATGGTTGTAGCTAAAAAAGCTGCAGCTATTATAGCGGATGAAGGTGGTATTACATCTCATGCTGCTATTATTTCTAGAGAATTAAAGATTCCTTGTATAGTAGGATGTTTAAAAGCTATGCAATTTTTTAAAGACGGGGATATGGTAGAGGTAGATGCTGATAAGGGAGTAGTGAGAAAAATATGAAAAAAATAGTTTTGGAAAAAGAATATACCAGAGATTATCCTTTGATTATTGAACAGATGTGGGATAAGGCATTGAGTTTTGGTCTATATGATAATGAAAATCCGCACAAAGTAAAAAATATTTATTATATCAACGACGGCATGATGGAGGTCTGGGAAAATAGACAAGCCATCAATTGGTACAAAGAAGAGATCTTTAGAAAAAATAATAGCGACAAAAATTGGTTTGCTTCCAGAATGGATGAATATGAGGGGCTACTTGGTAAACTGGAAAATATCTGGTCTCAGGACAAAAGCGATTCTGTAGAGCTATTGAAAAATTTTATCAATTTGGCCACTACTGGTATGAAGTATTTTGTTATATTCTATTATACAGCCATGGATGATAGAAATGATAAAAAAATATTGAAAATAGCCAACAGGATACGTAATAAGGATGTATTTTTTGACAAAGTAGACAATTTTGTTCGCCGATCAATAGAATTTATCTATCCTCAATCCAAGGGACTGGCCAATACTTTGTCCATAGAAGATGTAGATAATATGCCGACAAGAGAGGAAATGGAAAAAAGAAGTCATAATTTTGTGGTAGACATGGGTAGATTTGCTTCAATTGTCTCTTTGGAAGACTTTGCCTTGCAAAACAAAAATTATCAATTTGTTTTTGAAAATTTTGATGATAATCAATATGTAAAAGGTCAAGTTGCTTTCAGAGGTTATGCTAAAGGCAAAATAAAAATTTTGAAAAAGAAAAATAAAATAGTAGATTTTAATGAAGGTGATATTTTGCTATCTCCTATGACCACGCCGGATTTTGTATCGGCCATGAAGAAAGCTGCAGCCATTGTCACCGATGAGGGTGGTATAGTCTGTCACGCTGCAATATTAGCTAGAGAGCTTAAAATTCCTTGTGTGATTGGCACAAAATTTGCTACCAAAGTTTTCAAAGACGGTGATATGGTAGAGGTGGATGCTGAAAAGGGAATAATAAGGAAAATATGAGTTACAAAAATTACAATTGGGAAATAGTCGGCCGGGATTACAACTCTCCTTTTTTTAGAAATTATATTTGGACCAAAGGCCTTTTTCATTACCCAGAGGTAAATGGTACAAAAAATACTTTGGTAGCGGGGATAATATCCAAAAACAATGATTTAGAATACCTGGCTGACATGAAGATTTGGCAGGAACTTCACGAGGAGTTAAAAACTAAGGCGCTGGAGGATAAAGATTTTTTTGAAAATTTAATTGACCAATCTCATCAGATGGGTGAGAAATTCAATAATTGGACTGAAAATAATATTTATAAACCTGATTTGAGTAAACTATCTGGGGAAGAATTGATATTGCTTTTAGAAAAATTTGATAATTATCAGGGTAAAATTTATGCTGTAGGTACAGCCTTACCAGTTCTTGATTGGCAAAAATTTACTTATGTAGAAAATTTTTTAAATGATTATTTGAAAAAAAATGTAAACGAAAAAGAGTATCAGGATTACTATACTTTATTTACTGAACCACCAGCCAATTCATTTGCTCAGGATCAGGAAGAGGCTTTGTTAAATATAATGGTTAAGTATTGGGATTATGACAATTGGCGTAAAGATATAGAGACAAAAAGTCTAGATGATCTAAAGGAACTGCATAAAGATTTTTATAGAGATTTGGAAGAACATACTAATAAACATGCCTGGGTTTATTATGCTTACAATGGTCCAGAGTCAACCGAAGAGGATTTTTTGAGTTTTATACGTGATTATTTGATAAAGTTGGAACACCCAGAGAAGCTACTAAAAAATTTGGGTAGTAAAAGAAAAAATCTAGAAAAAAGGAAACAAGAATTTTATAAGAAATATAAGCCGACAGAACGTGAAAAAAATATGTTGAATCTAGCCGGCAAATTTGTCTGGGGTAAGCCTCGGAGAAAAGATTATCAGGCCAAGTCATATTATCATGCTAAGAAATTGCAATCGGAAATAAGCAAGCGTCTGCATCTTTCTCTCGAGCAGGTTAGAAATACGCCATTTGATATGATAAAAGAATGTTTGGTAGATGGTAAAGAACCAGATAATAAAATTATAAATAGTATTAAAAAATATCACATTATAATACCAAATCAGGATAAGACAGTGTCTATCTTGATTGGTCAAGAAGCAGAAGAATTTGAAAAAGCTATCCATCGTGAAGAAGAACAGGAAATAAAAAATATCAAAGAATTGAGAGGCACAACTGCTTGCCCTGGCAAAGTCCAAGGCACAGTCAAGATAATCAATAATCCAGCTGATATGGCAAAGATGGAATACAATGATATATTGGTATCAGTCAGTACTACACCAAATATTATAGCCGCTATGAAAAAAGCCAGCGCCTTTGTCACTGACGAAGGCGGGTTGACTTGCCATGCGGCTATTGTGGCTCGGGAATTATCTACGCCTTGCGTGGTCGGTACAAAATTTGCTACCAAAGTATTTAAAGATGGAGACATAATTGAGGTGGATGCTGAAAAGAGAATGGTAAGAAAATTGTAATTTAAAAAAATACGAGGCCAGTTGCGTATAAACGCGAACGGACCTCGTAAGGGTCGAAGGATTTGTCAGCCCTTGTTGGTTATCTCCTTGGCCAGCCCCCTGGTCATCTCCATGGTCAGGTGCTTGACCACGACCTCAGCCTTACCGGCGCAGTGTATGCGCAAGTACTCAGCACTTTTGATGGCCGTCGTGACCGAGCGCTGGAAGCCCCCAGTGCACACGAAGATGATATTGAGGCATTCGAACTGCTTATTTTTCAGGAACGTTTTCAGGTAGTTGGTGTAGAGCCAGTCGTTGGTGCGCTCCAGCCATTCGGCGTAGCCGGGAGCTGACATGATGTGATCCTGACAGACCTTCTCGGTGCCGTCGATCGGGCCAATCTCCTCGAGGAGATCAGCAATGGCACCGCGGATGTCGATGATAACCTGTAGGGTGTAACCGGTCGGGCAGAGGGGATACATGTCGTGCCAGAACTGGCCGACAGAGTAGACCTTGATTATCTTCATTTCTTGGAAACCTCCCTAAGATTGGTGTTGTCAAGGCGGAACGAATATTGTATGATTATATCATATTTAGATAAAAATGTCAATATAAAAAATTAAGTTAAAATAGTGTCATGCTGAATTTATTTCAGCATCTCCATTAATTATTAGCTAGATCCTGAAACAAGTTCAGGATGACAAAATAAATGAAAATACTTATAATAGGCAAAGGATATTTAGGCATTCGTTGTGCCCAGAGCTGGAACGACGCAGTCATAACTGACAAGATTGTTGAAACTGTGGAAGATGTCGAAAAATTAATAGACGAGCACCAACCCGACGCAATTTTAAATGCAGCCGGAATTGTTGGTAAACCAAATGTAGATTGGTGTGAAACTCACCAATTGGAAACCTATCAGGGCAATACCATACTGCCACTTATCATTGCCGAGGCTTGTCAGAAAAAAGGAGTATATCTTCTTCATATGGGCACTGGCTGTATATTTTATGGTCAGGCTCCTGATGGTCAGGCCTGGACAGAAGATGATTATGCCAATCCAGTGGCAGTCTATACTAGATGTAAATATGCAGCTGATTTGGTCTTGGCCAAAATGCCAAATGTCGGTATTGCCCGTATCCGCATGCCACTTGATGACAGGCCTCATCCAGCCAATTTGATTGATAAATTATCAAAATACGAAAAAATAGTGGATGTAGAAAATTCTTTGACCGTTGTACCAGACATGATAGATGTCTTTTATCAGCTCTTAGAAAAAAAAGCAGAGGGCATATACCACGTGACCAATCCAGGCTCTATCAAACACAAAGAAATCCTGGCACTGTATAAAAAATATATAGATCCTAATCACAAAAATGAATGGATAAAGGAAGAAGAATTGGTCAGGCTTGGTTTGGCTGACAAAAAAAGATCAAATAATATTATGACTTCTCTTAATCTTCCAAAGCTGGGTATCAAAATGCGTCCAGTCAAAGAAGCAGTAGAGGACACTATAAAAAAATACGCAGATAATAAAAAATAAATTAAAAATGTCATTGCGAGCCCGAAGGGCGTGGCAATCCAAAAGCTTGTAGATTGCTTCGCTACGCTCGCAATGACGCAACAATAAACTATATGAAAGGAATTATACTTGCTGGCGGAGCCGGCACTAGACTTCATCCACTTACTAAAGTGACATCAAAACAACTCTTGCCAATTTATGATAGGCCGATGATTTATTATCCTTTAGAGACTCTCATTGACGGTGGTATCAAAGATATACTGATAATCTCTGATCCGGACAATATTCACAAATTTTCCAAGTTGCTGGCTAGTGGCAAAGATTTTGGCGTCAAGATCACTTATGAAGTGCAAGATAAACCAGAGGGCATTGCTCAGGCTTTTTTACTAGGAGAAAATTTTGTAGGTAGCGACAACGTTACTTTGATACTTGGTGACAACCTGTTTGTCGGTGACGGTGATTTTCTTGATGAGGCTATCAGGAGTTTTCAATCAGGTGGTCGTGTTTTTGCTAAAGAAGTGCCTGATCCCAATAGATTTGGTGTAGTAGAGTTTGATGTTAGTGGCAAAGCAATTTCTATAGAAGAAAAGCCAACCAAGCCAAAGAGCAATTTTGCGGTAACTGGGCTTTATATTTATGATAATACTGTGGTAGACAAAGCCAAGAGTCTCCAGCCATCAGCCAGAGGAGAATTGGAAATTACCGATATCAACAATCTATATCTCAAAGAGGGGCAACTTGATGTCAAAAAATATGATCATTATTGGTTGGATACGGGTACTTTTGATGCCTTACTGGAAGCTGGCAACACTATTGCTAAATTAAGGAAAAATGGAAGATAAATTTTTCAAATACAAATTTTTTAAATGGGCTACCCGTCCTTATGGTATAGCCAGAGAATTTTATTATCTAAAAGCAATTTATGATGCTGGTATGAAATTTTTTGTGGTCATACCAGAAGAGGATGGTGTGATGGGTTCATATTATTTTGATGAGCCTTCATATAAAAAAGTTTTAAAAAAAACTTACCAAAGAGTATTATCAAACTACAAGAGTCATTTGACTGATTATATTCCGGCCAGGGACAGAATTTTGGAGAGTTCGAAAATATTATCTCAGGGAGTAGGCAAGGTATCGGATAAAGAACTTTTTGTATTATTTAAAAATTACATTTCCTCAGTTTATGATTTTTTTGATTACATCCTTATACCCTTTGCTTTGATAGAATATGCCGAGCCGGAGCTAATTAGGTTGTTCCCCGAAGATTTTGAAAAAATTATTAACTCTGATAAACCGACTCAGTATCAATTGATGGAAAAAATGCTTTTGGAGGAAGGGCCACAAATGGCCTTGGAAAAGTACGGCTGGTTAAAAAGCTATTACATTGGTGAGGGAATATATACTATTGAGGAGTTAGAGAAGATGTCCAAAGAGCTGGATAGAGATAAGGTAGAAAAAATATTTGCTCAATTTTCTCGACATAAAAAAGAGTTTGATAATTTTATTTCCAAGCTAGACGATGAAGAAATAAAAGCCAAATGCATATTATTTCATGAATATATATTTTTAAGAAATGATCGTGTGGATTCTTGGAAACATAGTTTGTTTATTATTAGTAGATTTTTTGAGTATCTTAAGGATAAATTTGAAAATATTAGTTTAAAAGCAGTGGCGAATTTGAGCTATGAAGAAATTGAAGACATTTTAACCAAAGCTAAATTACCTGAGGCAATTGACTTGGCCAAAAGAGAGAAAAACTTTCTTTATTACTATGATGGGTCATTAAATATTGTCACAGATAAAGTTCAGATAGAAAAGATAAAACAAATTGTCAAAAAACAAATTAATTATATTGATCAGCTTCAAGGCATATCAGCTACGAGGGGCGTAGTTAAGGGTAAAGTTAAGATTGTTAATTCTTATAAAGAAATTTCAAAAATTGAAAAGGGGGATATATTGGTCGCTCAAATGACTGATCCGCGTTATACTCCAGCCATGCGTCTGGCAGCGGCTATTGTGACTGATGAAGGTGGTATGCTTTCTCACGCCGCCATAACCAGTCGTGAGCTAAAAGTGCCCTGTGTGGTTGGTACTAATTATGCTACCAAAGTTTTAAAAGATGGTGATATGGTAGAGGTGGACGCCAATAATGGTATAATAAAGAAATTATGAGTATTGTTGATTTATACTTAAAAGCTCAAGATGGTTTAGAGATATCTCCTCCTATTTTGAATTCAGCTTTGATATATCAAACACGGGGGTGGAATCAGAGTAAATATTTTAGATCTCTTTATAAAAATAATTATTCTTTTCCTTTATTAATTTCGGTCAAAGGAGATATTGGTCTAATGTATATTTCTTTAGGTCACTCAAAAGCAGCTTGTTTGGAAACAATGTATTCGGTTTGGGAAGACAAAAAACATTTGTCTAAAATGGAGGATAATTTTAAAAAGTTTTCTCAAAAGATAGAAAATATTTATAGTAAATTAACTTATAAATATATAAAAAATAATAATGATTTAGGAGAAGACTTAAATAGCATAGTTGATAATGCTTGGAGTTTGAGTGCTTTGACGTTTTTTACTATTGGTTTAGATAAAGATGTATTTGATCGTTTTGGTAAGCTAGACGATTCTTTCTGGAACAAGGCTTCAATTTTAAATACGGAATCTTTTTATGATCGCGGATCAAAAAAATTAAAGAGATTAGTGGAGGCAGATTATAATTGGGATCAAATAACTGAAAAATGTCAGTATTTGGAGGCAGCCTATGACCGGATATTA
This sequence comes from Patescibacteria group bacterium, assembly GCA_018819405.1. Classification (NCBI taxonomy): domain Bacteria; species Patescibacteria group bacterium. The sequence goes on along the minus strand of JAHJQF010000001.1, from coordinate 808,710 downwards.
AGTTTTGAGTTTACTAAAAAACAACTACAAGAAAAGTATAAAAATTTATTAATACATAAAAAAGTAAACGGCAAAAGTACTAGTTGGAAAAATGATTTATCTGAAAAGGAGAGAAGAATGACTGATTTTTTTCAATGGGCTATAGACAAGCGTGATCAGAGAAAAGATTATTTTGGCATGCTTCTGTCAATCATGGGTCGATATGCCGAACATATTTTTGAGACGGCTAATCTGTCCAAAGATTTGATAAATTTTTGTTTGTTTGAGGAAATAGAAAAAGGGACAAAATATTTAAGAAGTAATATTACAGAAATAGCAAAAAGGAAAAATGGTTTTTCAGTTTTGTTATACCCTGATGGAGCAAAAAAATTTGAATATAGATTTTATGATAATATTGGAACAGATTATCAGTTTGATAATAAAATAATAGGACAGTCGGGTTCTCTTGGATACGCCAAGGGCAAGGTAAAAATTATTACCAATGTATTTTTAGAGACAGAGAGTTTTAAAAAAGGCGAGATACTAGTGACAGGTATGACTAGGCCGGAATATGTACCTCTAATGAAAAAAGCTGCTGCTATAATTACCGATGAAGGCGGCATTACTTGTCACGCGGCTATTGTTTCAAGGGAATTGGGAAAGCCTTGTATAATTGGTACTAATTATGCTACTAAAGTTTTAAAAGATGGCGATATGGTTGAGGTAGACGCTAGCCGCGGCATAGTTAAAAAATTAAGTAAGCATTAGAATAGCTATATCCCGCTTCGCGGGATGCTCGATTTTGCAGCCAATCGCTGCGCTCTTGGGCAAAATCGGCAGAAGTTGATGCCAATAATGGTATAATAAAGAAATTATGATCATATTTCTATTTGGACAACCTGGCGCAGGCAAAAATTTTGTGGGCGATGTGATAGCCAAAAATTTTGATTTTTATCATTATGATGCTGATAGCGATATTCCTCAGTATTTGATAGACAAAATTAAAAAAAAATGATATAGCCACTGATAAGAACAGAGAAGATTTTTATAACATTGTTATAGCTAAAATAAATGAATTAAAACCAAAATATAAAAATATAATTGTTAGTCAAGCTTTTATAAAAGAAAAGTTTCGTCAAATGATGTTGGACAATTTTCCAGAAGCAAAATTTATTTTACTCAAGGCTGATAAAGATATAATGGCCAAACGTCTTGTTGGTAGACAGCATTTTGTATCCAAAAAATATGCTGATGAGCTAGAAAAAATATTTGAAGAACCAAAGATAGACTGCTATACTTTATATAATAATAACGGTGAAGAAGAAATAATAAGTCAGTTTAAAAATTTTTATAAAAATTAATTCACCCTGTTAAATACTGCAAAGCAGTATTTTGCGGGGCAAAATATTTAACAGGGTAAATTTACATATATGCCAAAAGCAAAAACAAAAGCCAAGGCAAAGCCTAAGGCCGCGTCAAAAAAACTCAGTGATGAGGACAAATTAAATAAAATACTAGATCGTATTCGTCCGGCTTTGATGCGTGACAATGGCAATTTGGAACTAGTGAGTTATGACAAGAAAAAGGGGATTGTAGAGATTGTACTACAAGGCGCTTGTGCTCACTGTATTTTAGCTGATGTGACTCTAAAGCATTTGATAGAAGCAGAAATCAGAGGGGCTATGCCCGAGGTAAAAGAAGTTCGGGCGGTTTAAATTTTTAATAAATATATAGTATATGTTTTTTATAGTCTTAATAATATTATTAAAATTTGCCTTCCCGGTTTTGATTTTGAAATTTCCATTTTTTGCCGGCTGGGCCAATTTTATTTTGGACTCAGTAGATGGAGATATACTTATTCCTCTGGGACTGGAAGATAAAAAATATCAATTAATAGATAAAATAGCTGATTATACTACTTATATTTTTATAGTTATTTGGGGCTGGAAGAGAGTGATAAAAAAAGAAGTCATTGTCACATTTTTGATTAGGACAATCGGACAATTTTCTTTCTTTTTTACTCGCGATGAAATGATGCTGTTTTATTTTCCTAATCTGGTAGAACCATTATTTTTAATTTACGCTACAGCCGAGTTGTTCAAAGGGCGGGAAAAGACAGCCCAGTGGTACAAGAAAAATATTGTCTGGATTTGGTTGTTTATCTTGGCTTACAAATTTCAAGATGAATGGTTTACTCATGTAGCCAATGTGGACAGGACTGAATTTTTTAAAAATTTGTTTAAAAGATAATATATGGATAAATTTGACCAAAAAATAGAAAAATTATTAAAATTACGACATCCTAAAATAGCTTTTGGCCTTGATAAACCTGATGAGCTCATTTTAACCAGTTTAAGAAAATCTCATAAATATGCGGATATTAATATTGTTGGTCCAAAGAAAATAAGCAGTATAAAAGGATTCAAATTAAATATTAGTAATAATCCCGAAAAGAAATTGGTGGAAATGTTGGTAAATGGAGAGGTAGAAGGAATGGTAAGAGGAACAATTGATGATTTTAAAACTTACGAAGTTTACAGAAAATTAACAGGAGAAAATACATTAGCTAATCCTGTGTTAATGCAGCTGCCCAATAAAAATAAAATTTTTATTGCTTTTGTCAGTAATCCAGAGGCTTGGACAAAAGAAGATCGTTTTTCTAAAGCACTTATTACGGCCAATATGATGATAGGGTTTAATATTAAACCTAGAATTTGTGTGCTCAGCGGAGTAAGGCATGATACTTATAAGCGTAAAAGAAATATAAAAAGTGGTATTGTTGCCAAGTTAAACAAAACTTATTCTGACGCCCAGTGGATAGTAAAAAAACTAAACAAAGAAAGATTAATTGTCAAAAATTGGTCTATTGATTCAAATATAGCTATAGAAGAAGGTTATAATTTATTGATTCCACCAAATGGTATGGTCGGTAATCAGATGTTTAGGATGATTTTAGCTTCTGGTGGTAAGTTGCTAATTGGTACTAAGTTAGGTTTATCTCATTACTATGAAGATAATAGCCGCACGGAAAAAGATTTTGAATTTCATATAAAGTGGTTGGTAGCTATGATAAATCAAAAGAAAAATGGTAGATTATAAAAAAGAATTATTTAGGTGGGGACCGGCAGATGCTAGAATTATTTATGCAGATCTCACAATGTATGCTGTTCAGAAATATCCAAAAATAGCTGGTGTAGGCTGGCCTGATTTTTTGTTGTATTTCAAAGATAAACGACTTTTATTTTTGGCCGAAGATAAAAAATTGAGAGATAATGGAGAAAAATTATTTATAAAATATGTCTTAAATAAAAAAAGGTTAAAAAAATTATATAAAGATTGGATTTTAATTTTAAAAAAATTTAATTATTATGAAAAAATAATAAACAGAGGATTTGATAATTATTCTAACAAGGAATTCATAAAATTTTTTATTAGCTGGTATGATTTTTATGAAGAGTTTTGGCTAAAATCATGGCTACCGGAACTTGGCAACTGGGGAGGGGAAAGATTATTAAAAAATAAAGTTTTGGAAAGATATCCAAAAAATTATTTGGAAATTTTAGAAAGCTTGCCAGCTCCAGAAAAATCGTCTTTTTATCAAAAAGAAGAGTTTAGTCTATTGAAAATAAAACTACTTAAAAATAAAAAGGATATTGAAATTGCTCTGGTAAGACATGCCAAAAAATATTACTGGCTGGCCAATAGTTATTTTGAAGTAAGAGTATTAGATAAAAAATATTTTAAGAATAGATTAAGTAAGATTTCACAAGCCGGCGCTCGTAAAAAATTAAAAGAAATTGAAAATTATAGTAAAAAAATAAAATCCGACAAAAAAAATGTTATAAAAAAATTCAAAATAAATTCAGAAATTGTATCAATAGCAAATGGTGTGGCATATTGTTTGTGGTGGCAAGATTATCGCAAGCAGTATATACTTATTTCAGATTATTTTATAAATGAATTTATAAAAGAAATATCTAAGAGATTAAAAATTTCTCTCCAAGATTTATATTATTATAGTTATCCTGATTTAATTACTCTTCTTAAGAAAGGGAAGGTTGTTGATACAAAAAAAAGGAAAATGGCCTTGTTATCAATTTATAAAGAAAATAACGGTTATAAGCACATAGACGGGAAACAGGCATTAAAAATTATCAAGCCTTTTTTAGCAGAACAGACTATTAAGGGAGTTGATTCAGTCAAAGGTTTGGTAATTAGCAGAGGCCGAGGTAATGTAAGTAGTCGTGCTCGTATATTGTTTGGTATTAAAGAAATAAATAAAATGAAGCAAGGAGAAATTTTGATTACTACGATAACTACTCCGGAGTTTATTGTGGCTATGAGAAAAGCTAAAGCTATTGTCACAGATGAAGGAGGACTTACTTCTCACGCTGCTATTGTTTCTCGTGAATTAGGTATACCTTGTGTAGTGGCTACAAAAAATGCAACTAAAATTTTTAAGACAGGTGATAAAATAAAAATTGATATAAAAACAGGACTTTGTAAAAAAATATGAAACCAAAAATAAAGCTAATTATTATAGATCTATATGGTGTGATGAGTGTCGGCAGCTACAAGGAAACTTGTCGGTGGATTAGTCGCAAATACAAAATAGATTTTGATATTTGCTATGATATTGTCTATCACAAATATTTTACTCCGGCATCCCTCGGCAAGATAACTGAAAGACAATCCTTTGAGCTAGCCGCCAAAGAAATTGGTATGAAAGAAGATTGGAAAATATTTAGATCTAAACATCTTTCTTTTCAACATATCAATAAGTCAGTTTTTAATTTTGCTAAATCACTTCAAAATAAGGAATATAAAATACTACTTCTTTCTAAAAATACAACCGGTCAGTTCAAATATGTCGTAAATAAATATCAGCTCAAAAAACATTTTGATTTGATAAACACTTATGATCTAAAATTATCAAAAGGATCTGCTAAGACTTTTAAGTATGTCTTGAAAAAATACAAAGTCAAAGCAGACGAGGTATTTTTTGTAGATGATCAGTATTTTAATCTGCCAAATGCCAAGAAGCTGGGTATTCATACTTATCTGTATAAAAATTTTAAGGATTTTAGAAAATATTTGACCAGTTTGCTCAATGACTAAAAACAGAGAACAATATATTTATATTTTTAAAGACAGGCCATACACTCCAAATCTTATGTATGTAGTTGGTTTGGGGACAGTCAGAGATTTTACCGAGGTTTTTCCTGACAATCAAATGACGAAATCTATAAGTTTTTTTCAAAATGGTCGTTCAGCTTATATTTATTCCATGAAAGAGATAATAAGTACTATGGACGATTTATTTAGGCGCTCGCAAAAAGATTCGGATTTCTTGTATAATATTTTTAAAACAGCTTACAAAAAAGCCAAAGAATTGAATATTCTAACAAAAAATATTTTGCAAAATAATTTGGCTGATAAAAATATAAGTGATTTGGTAGATTATTGCCGCCAATTTGATAATAAGTTTGTTGATTTTTATAAATACGGCACGGTGCCGACTTTAATGGGTTATACTGACCAGGCACCTATTTATCAACAAATGGAAAATATATTAAAAGATAAAACCAAGGATAATCCGTCCGGGTTCGCTGATTATCTTATGTATTTGACTAGCCCATTGGATAAAATGAAGACACAAGACTTGGAAATAAAAATTTTGGAGCTAGCCAAAATCGCCAAGGATAAAAATTTTGCAGAAGCTAAGGATATTTTGGATAATTTTGAAAATCAATTGAATCAAATACATCAAGAACACGGATATTTATCTTACAATTTTGCTGGAGAGTTGGGCTGGGACTTGGATCATTATATCAATATGATTTTGGAGAAATTAAACACAAATATATTCAAAAGATTGGACTACCTAAAAAATTATGATGAATATAGTCAGAATAATTTTGTCAAGGCTGTATCGGAACTGGGTCTTAATAAACAGGAGGAAAGAATTTTTAAGTTAGTGGCTGATATTGGTTATTATAAGTGGATTAGAGAATATGAATTTCAGGAAGCTTGTTATAATATTAGTTTTATTTATAAAGAGCTAGGAGAAAGATTAAACTTGTCCACTCTGGAAGTTATGAATCTTTATTCAGATGAAATAGAAAATAAAAAAGATTTGAAAACATTGGCTCAAAAAAGAATAGCTAATTATTTTTTGATTGTTCATAGAAGTGGCGAGCGTGAGGAATACTATGATCAGGCAGCAATCAAAAAAATGAAGTTGTTTGAGTTTCCTGAAGATAAAAAAATAAACAAAAATATATCAGAAATAAAAGGTATGCCAGCTAAAGCAGGGCGGGTAAAAGGGCGGGTAAAAATTGTAGATAAAATGGAAGATATGAAAAAAATGAATAAAGGTGATGTGCTGGTATCACAGGCTACAACCCCTGATTTAATGCCAGCAATTAAAAAAGCGACTGCTATTGTCACTAATGAAGGGGGGATTACATGCCATGCAGCTATAGTTTCTCGAGAATTGGATATTCCCTGTGTAGTAGGGACAAAAATTGCTACTAAAATTTTACAAGACGGAGATATGATAGAGGTGGATGCTGACCGAGGAATAATTAAAAAACTATGAAAAACAACAAGTTCAAATTAATAATTGAAGAAAAGGAAGTTAATTATTTTGTCTGGTGGACAATTTGCCGTGATTTTACAGTCTCTGAAATTTTAAAAAAATATCTGGGCAAAGCTTATAAAAATCAATTGGTTTATTATGAAAATGGCGATGGCAATTGGGCTACTGATTTGCCAGCCTGGAATAATCTGGGTTCAAAATTAGTTGATAATATCTTCAATAATACTTTTGATTTAGATGCTTTGGTAAATGAGCATTTGTTTTATGGTAAGAAAATAATAAGTAGTTTGGACAAAATCATAAAACAAGATTTTAGTAAATTAAAAGCCAGCGATTTTAATATTTGGTTTGATGAGGTTGTATATAATTATTTAAAATTAAATGAATTAGGTTTTGTAGCAGTAATAAGTGATGTAGAACACGGATTTTTGACTAGCAGATTGGAAGATATTCTCAAAGACAAAATCAGCCAGGATCAAATTTCTAAAACATTAAATCAACTGATTACCAGTGAAAAATCCAATATATTTTGGCAAGAAGAAAGAGAGTTTATAGCTTTATTAGTTAAATATTCAAAAATAGAAGATCTCAAAAATTCTATAGAATTTAAAAAACATACCAAAAAATATAATTGGATAAACTTTGGATATATTGGGCCATCTTGGACTGAAGATGATTTTGTCTTAAGGGCTCAGGAAATATTATCCAAAGGAGATCCAGACAAAAGTCTAGAAGAACATGAAGACTATTTATTAAATATAAAAAAAGATCGTGAAAAATTGGAAAAACAATTAGTATTGGAAAAAAATCAAAAGTTTGCTTTTGCGGTAGCTAGGGATTTTTCATATGTTAAAAATTATCGTGTAGGAATTAGATATTATTTTTGTTATGTGATAAACCTACTATTTGAGGAGTTTAGTCAAAAGTTAGATATACCAAAACTCGCTTTTTATTATTCCGGCCAAGATGAAATCAAAGATTTAGTATTTGGCAATTTGTCTGATTATAAAAATATTTTAAAAAGAAAAGATTTTTTTTGTCAGTATTATGAGGCAGACAAATTATCTATTTTATCAAAAAATGAATTAGATATATTGAGGAAAGATTTTATTAAGGATAAGATAGAGGACAGTGATCAGCTCAAAGGGCAGGCGGCTTTTCTTGGTAAAGTGACTGGTGTGGTTAAAATAGTCAACGGTCCCAAGGATTTAGACAAAGTAGAGGAGGGCGATATTTTGGTGGCTATTTATACTGACCCTAATCTATTACCAGCTATGAAGCGAGCAGCAGCATTTGTGACAGAGCAAGGAGGTATTACTTCCCATGCGGCAATAGTTGCCAGGGAAATGAAAAAGCCGTGTTTGATAGGCACCAGAATTGCAACAAAAGTATTTAAGGATGGTGATATAGTAGAAGTAGACGCAAATCAGGGAATAATAAAAAGATTAAAATAAACAAATGAAAAAATTAATTATCACACAATTTTACATCCTACTGGCAGGCACATTATTTGCTTGGGGAAATTTTGGCTACGAATTAAAAATTTGGTTAGCTGATCAAAATAATGAGTTTGGCTGTACACCGGGGATCACCAATCCATTTTTGAAGCCATGTTTTTATGGAGCAATATTTTTTACCATTGCTTTTATTTTGTCAGCTATGATATTTAAGAAATCTAAAAAATAAAAAATCCCGCTTTGCTTTGCTTCGCGGGATGCTCAATTTTGCACCAATCGTTACACTCTTGGGCAAAATTGGCAAAAGAAAGAGCGGCGGTTCGCACACTTGCGAACCGCCGCTTGTTTGTCAACCGCCGATGAGGGGCGGCTAACGGAGGAGGCGGTTGTCGAAGACCAGGTAGTGCTCGAAGTTGATGTTCTGCTTGTCGTCGAAGCTGAGGAAGCAGATGGCGCCCTCGGGCATCTGGCAGGGGTAGCCACACTGATCGCGGCCGACGAGCGCTGCGATCGTGAGCTCCAGGCGCGAGCCACCGTGGCTGGTGACCAGGAAGGTCTTGCCCATGTGGCCGTCGACCATCTCCAGAACCGCTTCGGCGCCTTCGTTGCCACGCTGCTTGCGCAGGTCGGTGAGCTCGACGCTCTCCAGGATGAAGGTCTCGGGGGTGACGCCGAGGCTCTTGGCGCCGGCCTTGATCTGGGCCAGCAGTTCGGGATCGGCGCCGGACAAGGCACCCAGGCGGTCATCGGTCCGGATCGGCACGCGCTTGGTGTGCTTGTTCTGGAAGGCGAGCGCCGCCTCGATGGCGCGGGGTTCGGGGCTCGACATCGCGCAGGCGAGCGGCAGATAGTCCATCATGGCACCGATCTTGCGGGCCAGGCGGATGTACCGGCGCCGGCTGACGTTGGCCGTGTGGGGCCAGTGGCGCTGCAGGATGACGATGTTCTCGAGAGTATGGATGTGCCAGGGCTTGCTGTGCTTGATCTGGTTGAGATCGGTGATGGTCTCGATGGTCGGCTTGATAATCGTGCGCTGGGCCATGAGGCTCCTCCTCGAATGTGTTGTAGTGTGCGTGCCCTCCAAAGTGGAGAGCGGTGGTTCCGAGCAAAACTTAAGCTCAGAATGTAATATTATATCATATTTTAGTAATTTTGTCAATGATAAATAAACAATCTAAAATATTGACTTTTTTGTTGATAATTGCTGAAATAGCGGGGTGGTTTTTTATAGTATTTTGTGGTAAAATAAATATATTATATGGCAATACTACGTACGGCTAAGGTCTTATATAAAGACAAACTAGCTTTTTGGCTGATAAATGTCTCTATTTTGTCTATTTTAGCCAACTGGAGTTTGTTTTTATTTAGAAAAGTGGCCAGAGATCAACTATCTGTTTTGCACTACAATGTATATTCTGGTATTGATATTTTGGGCTACTGGTATTGGCTTTATATTATCCCGGGTATTTTTTTAGTCTTGGCTCTTATCAACATATTTTTAGCAGTTTTTCTGTGGACCCGTTTTCGTATTCTGAGTTATTTTTTGATTTTTACCATTTTTATTTGCCACAGTTTTTTATTTTTTTATTTGTATAATATTTTATAATTTTTAAATAAAAATAAATCATGCCCGCTTTAGACATTATCAAAGTTTTGACACTAACTACTATATCATTTGCTCTAGCGATGATGCTCACTCCTGCTTGGACTCATTTTTTGTATAAATTTAAACTTGTCAAAAATATCCGTCAAGATGGAGCTACACCAATTTTTTCACAAATGCATCAGACCAAGGCCGGTACGCCAACTATGGGCGGAGTGCTGATTTGGATGACAGTGCTGATTTTGGCAGGAGTATTTTTTATTATTTCCCAAGTTTGGCCAGATTCTATTTTGGCTTCATTCAATTTTTTGACCCGTCGAGAAACATATCTGCCTTTGGGTGCTTTGGTGGCTTCTGCTCTAGTGGGTTTGGTTGACGATTGGTTCAATGTCACTCGTCAGGGTGGAGGTAAAGGTGGAGGATTGACCGTCAAACATCGTCTGCTTATCTATACTTTGATTGCTATGTTTGGTGCCTGGTGGTTTTATTACAAATTGGAATGGGATGTTGTCAGAGTACCTTTTTTAGGAGTTTTTGAAATGGGCTGGTGGTTTATTCCATTTTTTATTTTTATTCTTGTTGCCACAGCTTTTTCAGTCAATGAAGCTGATGGTTTAGATGGCTTGGCCGGTGGTATAGTTTTGGCAGCTTTTGCTGCTTATGGCACTATTGCTTTTATCCAAGGTGATTACAATTTGGCAGCTTTTTGCGGAGTGATATCAGGAGCTTTACTTTCTTTTCTGTGGTTCAATATAAATCCAGCTAGATTTTTTATGGGCGATACTGGTGCAATGTCTTTGGGGATAGCACTTGGTATAGTCGCTATGTTGACCGGATATCCTTTGCTCTTGCCAATTATCGGTTTTTTGCTGCTTTTGGAATCCTTGTCAGTTATTATTCAAATATTATCAAAAAAAATCCGCAAGAAAAAAGTATTTTTATCAGCCCCTCTTCATCATCATTTTGAAGCCAAAGGTTGGCCAGAAACAAAAGTAGTTATGCGTTTTTGGGTAATCGCTGGAGTTTTTGCCGTATTAGGTCTTATCTTAGCGGTTATTGATTTGAGTTTATGGTAAAAAGATTTAAAGATAAAAAAATATTAATAATGGGTTTGGGTCTTCACGGTGGTGCTTTGGCTGTGGTTAAGTGGCTTTTAAAACACAAGGCAATACTAACTATCACTGACATCAAAACTGCCCGTCAACTACGCCCTACTTTAGAAAAAATTAAAAAATTTCCCAATTCTCTAAATATAAAATATAGATTAGGTGGACACAATCTTGTTGATTTTAAAGATCAAGATCTGATAGTCCAAAATCCTGGCGTGGCCACTAATTCACCTTATCTTTTGGCCGCCAGAAAAAATAATATTCCAATTGTCAATGAAGCGGTGATGTTTTTTGGTCTTTATCCAGGCTCATCAATTGGTGTGACAGGTACTCGTGGTAAATCCACTACTGCCAGCCTGATACACAAGATTTTGAAGACAGAAATAAAATCTAATGTAGTGACCGGCAATATTGCCACCAATCCAATGTTTGAGGTCTTGGGCAAGCTAAAAGTAAAATCCTTGCCTGTAGTAGAGCTCTCCAGTTGGCATTTGGAGAGGATGGGTGATTACAAAGTCTCACCACATATTGCTGTGGTGACAAATGTACTTGTAGATCATCTTGATAGATATGGTAATTTTTATGCCTATAAAAAAGCCAAACAAAATATAGTAAATTTTCAACTAGAAGACGATAAGGCAGTATTAAATGCTGACAATCCGCACAGTTATTCTTTTAGAAAACATTGTCCAGGTAAAGTATATTTTTATTCCCTCAAAAAGAAAGTTAAGGGCGCTTATATTGATAAGGACAATATTTGTTTTTCCAAAGGAAAGGGAAGGCAAGTTGTAATGCCTGTCTCTGATATCAAGTTGCCAGGGCAGCATAATCTATCCAATGTGTTAGCCGCTATCACAGTGGCCAAGATTGTGGGTATCAAAAATGAAAATATTATCAAAGCAGTTAGAAATTTTTGGGGGATTGATTATCGTTTGGAATATAAGGCTAGCATAAATGATTTAGATGTTTATAATGATTCTACCTCTACTACACCAGACGCTACTATAGTGGCTATTGATTCTTTTAAGGATAAAAATGTAATACTAATAGCTGGTGGTGAAGACAAAAATCTCGATTATAAAAATTTGGCCAAGAAAATAAAAAAACAAGTAAATTTTCTGTTATTGCTAGAGGGTAGCGGCAGTCAAAAACTTATCAAAGAACTCAAAAAAATAAATTTTAATAAAAAAAGAGCCGTCTTTAATATTAAAAGTCTTAAACAAGCTTATCAACTGGCTATGACCAAGAGTGTTTGCAATAATGTTTTATTGTTTTCTCCGGCTGCGGCCAGTTTTAATATGTTTGTCAATGAATTTGATAGGGCTCGACAATTTGATAGCCTGATAAATGCTGATAAAAAAAAGAAGAAATAATTTTTTACATTGGCTGATAAAGCCATTTCTCTCCAATCGTGGACATGATCACCAGCCTGATTTTGTGCTTTTGGTTTGTGTGGGATTACTTTTATTTTTTGGTATGATATTTTTATCATCAGCTTCTTCTACTTTGGGTTTTTACAAATATGGTGATACTTATAAATTTGTAAAACAGCAGATTATACATGGTTTGCTGCCAGGGTTATTTCTTTTTTATATAGCTATTAGGATAAAATATGAACGCTATCTGGGTATTGCCTGGTTGGGGTTATTTGGCTCTTTTCTTTTGTTAATTTTGGTTTTTTTTACTAGCCTAGATGGTGAGTATAGTGCTCAATCATGGATTCGATTGGGTGGTTTTGTTTTTCAGCCTTCTGAGTTGGTCAAGCTTTTTATGATTATGTTTTTGGCTGGCTGGTTTAGTAAAAAGGGTAAAGACATAAAAAATCTTTCTACTACTATACCTTTTGTGGTTATTTTATTGATTATTAGTCTGATGATTATCAAACAGCCAGATATTGGTACGCTTAGTATCATTGCTTTGACTTCACTGGCTATGTATTTTGTAGCTGGTGCTAGTTGGAAACATTTTTTGACAATTATTTCAGTTGCTAGTTTGGCTTTTGTGGCCATGGTCAAGGCTGCTCCTTATAGGATGAGTAGAATTAGTGCTTGGATAAATCCTGACCTTGATCCTCAGGGTATTGGTTGGCAAATCAAGCAGTCTTTGATCGCCATTGGTTCTGGTGGATGGTTTGGCTTGGGACTTGGTGCATCTAGACAAAAATCATACTTACCTCAGCCGGCCAATGATTCTATTTTTGCGGTCATTTCCGAAGAAATTGGTTTTATATTTACTCTGGCTCTTATTATATTGTTTGCTGTATTGATGTATCGCGGGTTTCAGATTGCCAAAAATTCTGATGATAGTTTTGCCAAGTTAATTGCCATTGGTATTACTATATGGGTATCTTTGCAGATTTTTATAAATATTTCTGGCATGCTCAAGCTGATGCCACTTACCGGAGTGCCGCTGCCATTTATATCACTAGGTGGCACCAACTTAGTGGTTACTTTATTGGCTATGGGTATTTTGGCAAATATTTCTAAATATACTAATAGATGATTTGATAAATCAATTCGTCGTCCTGAATTTATTTTAGGATCTTAGTAAAATATATAGATTCTGAATCAAATTCAGAATGACAATAGAAATGGAAAATAAAAGAAAAAAAATAATATTAGCAGGTGGTGGTACACTGGGTTCAGTCAGTCCGCTTTTGGCAGTAGCCGACAAATATTTGGCTGATTATCTTTTTGTCTGTACTGAAAATGGGCCAGAAAGAAAAATAATTGCTAAACATAATATTGATTTTGTAGCCATTAAAAGTGGTAAGCTTAGACGCTATTTTTCTTGGCAGAATTTTGTAGATATTTTCAAAATAAAATTAGGATTTTTTCAGAGTATAAAAATAATTATAAAGTTTCGTCCAGATATTATACTTACTGCTGGTAGTTTTGTGGCCGTGCCAGTTGCTTGGGCTGCTTGGTTGCTGAGAGTGCCAGTTATTGTCCATCAGCAAGATATCACTGTTGGTCTGGCCAACAAACTCATGGCGCCAGTAGCCAAAAAAATTAGTGTGATTTTTAAAGAGCAGGAAAAAGATTTTAAGCACAGCAAAGTAGTAGTGACTGGCAATCCGACGATTGAAAATCAAACAGAGACCAGACAAAAACCTGTAGTAGTGATTACTGGCGGAGGAATTGGTGCTCGTGGTCTAAACAAGTTTGTAGCCCCTTTTGTACCCAAGCTGCTTGAGTATTATGAAGTGCATCATGTCTTGGGCGCTAGTAATTGGGATCAGAGATTAAAATTTGATAATTATCTTCCTTATAAATTCATAGAACAGGGCATGGTCAATCTTTTGTCTCAAGCTGATATTATAATATCGCGTGCTGGGATGTCGCTTATTTCAGAAGCCGCGTCCTTAAAAAAAGCTTTGATACTCATCCCCATGCCGCATTCACATCAGGAGAGAAATGCCAGCTTTTTGGCCAAGCGTAATGCTTCTTTGATGGTTCGCGAAGGCAATCCGCAGATTATGGATAGGTATTTGGACAAGATTTTGACCAAAGAGGAGTTGCGCCTTGGCTTGGGTCGCAATTTGTCAGGCCTCTTCCCAAAAAACGCAGTTAATGATTATATAATACTAATTGATAAGATAGTTGATAAATGATATGAAAAAAATAGTTATTACACATGATTTAGGTCTGTCTTCTGAAGATATGGGAAGATTAAAATCTCTTGGCGATGTCGTTGTTTATGACAGTAGGCCAAGTTCAGTTGATGAGTGGTTAGAAAGGGTTAAAGGAGCTAATATTATTTGTAGTGGCATATCAGGATTAAAAGACGGTTATAAAGATTTAAAAAATGTATTTATATCACTTCCTATGGTAGGCTATTCTTATTTGGATAAAGAAATTTTAGAAAAAAATAATATTAAAGTTGCTAATAGTCCAGGGTGTAATAAAGATGCTGTAGCTGAATGGATTGTTGGTATGGTTATTAATTTATTAAGAGATCTTTTATTTTTTGTAGATAATAATAGTTTACCAAAAGATAAGGCTCCACAAGCAACACGCAGTTTGGTTGACAGAAAGATATTAATTTTAGGGAAAGGTAATATTGGCACAAGAGTGGGAGAGATATGTGAAGCTTTAAAAATGAAAGTAAGTTTTTTCAAAAGAGGGGATAATTTGATAGATAAAGTTAAGGGACAAGAAATAATTGTGAATTGTTTGAGCGCTAATGATAGTTCTGTCAATTTGTTGGATGAAAATTTTTTTAATGCCTTGGAAAAAGGGATATTCTTTGTATCTGTAAGTAATAATACAGTATATAATGCTAAGTCAATGTTTAAAGCCTTAGACAATGGAAAAATATATAGAGCGGCTATAGACGAAGGCACTATGCCAGCCGGAGCTACTGATGATGAATATTATCAAAAATTATTAAATCATCCAAAGATATTAGCTACACCCCACATTGCCTATAATACAGATTATACTGACAAGCTTGGTAATAAAATCATGATTGATAATATTGAGGCATATTTGAATAATAAGCCAATAAACTTAATTTATTCTTAAGTAAAAAAATGACCATAGATTTACAAAAAATAAATAAGGTATATCTTTCTGGCATTGGCGGCATTGGATTGTCTGCAGTGGCTTATTATTTTTTGGGACAAAAAAAACAAGTTCTTGGTTCAGATTTGGTCAAATCAGAAGTGACCAAACGTTTGGAAAATGCGGGAGTAAATATTTTTTTCAAGCAAAAGGCCATTAATGTACCAAAAGACATTGACTTATTTGTCTATTCCTCAGCTTTGCCTGACGATCATCCTGAACTGGCCAAAGCTAAAAATCTCAAAATTCCTGTTATGACTTATTTTCAGTTTTTGGGCTGGCTATCAAAAAATTATAAGACTATTGCCGTGTCCGGTACCAACGGAAAGACCACAACTACTGCTATGTTGGGACTTTGTTTGGAAAAAGCCGGTCTGGATCCAACGGTGATTGTTGGCTCTTTAGTGCCACAGTGGGGTAGTAATTTTAGGCTGGGAGAGTCTGATATATTGGTAGTTGAAGCCTGCGAATGGCAAGCTCATATGCTAGAGCTTGATCCCAATATAATTGTTATTACCAATATTGCCGAAGATCATTTGGATTATTATAAAGATTTGTCGGATATCAAAAAACATTTTCAAAAATTTGTGGCCAAGTTGCCGCCTGACGGCTTGCTAGTCAAAAATATTGATGACAAAAATAGTCAAAATATAAAATATAGCGGTCAGACTTTGACCTATGGTAAATCAGAAAAAGCTGATTACTTTTTCAAAAATTTGGAGATAGAGGATGGCAAACAAATATTTGATACTAATAAGTTAGAAAAATTAGAATTGTCAGTGCCAGGACTCTACAACGTCTACAACGCCCTGTCAGCTACAGCAGTGGCTGATTATCTGAATGTAAACAAACATCAGATTTGGAATTGTTTGAGTGATTTCAAAGGTACTTGGCGGCGTTTTGAAATAATTGGAAATATAAAATCAAATATTGTGGTATCAGATTATGCTCATCATCCTGATGCAATCGTTGGTTTGCTACGCGGAGCCAAAGATTTTTATCCGGACAAAAAAATAATTGCTGTTTTTCAACCTCATCATCACAATCGAACCAAGACACTTCTGGATCAGTTTGCCAAGGCATTTTATCTAGCTGATCAGGTGATAATTTCTGAGGTCTATCATGTGGCTGGCCGGGAGGATAAAAAAATAGATAAAGTATCTGGTCAGGATATAATTGACAAAATGCTCAACTCAAAAAAATATTTTGCCCGTGATTTCAAAGAAATAAAAAATATTTTGAAAACCATCAATCCTACTGACAGTGTGATTTTGTTTATTGGAGCAGGGGATATTGATAATCTAGCTAGAGAAATAATTGATTAATTATTATGGGCAAAAAAATTTGCATCTGGGGAGATAGTATAGCTTATGGAGCCGGTGATATGGAACTTGGTGGCTGGGTTAGTAGATTGACTACATATTTGCGAAAACAAGATAGAGATCATCGTGTTTATAATATGAGTATTTCCGGTGACATATCAGGAGAAGTCCTAGATAGATTTAAAGCAGAAGCAGAGGTTAGGAATCCAGATATTATAGTTTTTGCTATTGGTATAAATGATAGTCAATATTTAAATAAAGAAAAGAAAGTTAGAGTATCTAATCTGGATTTTAAAAATAATATTAAAGAATTGATTTCCCAGGCTAAATATTTTACTAATAAAATAATATTTTTAAGTTGTACGCCTGTTGATGAAACAAAAACAAATCCAATACCGTGGCACATTAATAGAAATTATAATAATAATCGTATTGAGAATAATAATAAAATTATAAAAGATATTTGTAAGCAAAATAATCTAAGTTATATAGATATATATTCTGAATTTTTAAAACAAAAAGATTATAAAAAATTATTACACGACGGATTACATCCCAACGCAGATGGACATAAATTAATGTTTGAGATTATAAAAGAAAAACTTGGTTTATGAAAAAATTATTTATCAAAAATCGTCAAGGAGAAAAATTATCAGTCATTGTAGAGATAGCCAAAAATCAAAAAGGCTTAGTTTTCATTTGTCATGGATTGGGAGGTTTTAAAGAACAATCTCATGTCCAAATTATCAATAAAGCGTTTATAGAAAATAATTATACTACTATTATCTTTGATGCCGCCGACAGCATTGGGGAGAGCGAAGGTGATTTTTCTACGGCGACGCAGACTTCTTATTATCAGGATTTGGAAGATGTAGTTAACTGGACTAGTAAACAATTGTGGTACGAGGAGCCTTTTGTCCTGGTGGGACATAGCGCAGGAGCGGCCAGTGTTATGATCTATCTTGATAATTATACAAAAAAAGTAAAAGCCATAGCGCCCTTAGCTGTAGCTTACAACGGTCAAAAAGTTTTGGAAAGATTTTTGCCGCCAGACAAAGTAGCCGAAGTAGAAAAAACAGGTTGGCATATTGGTAATTATATTTCTAAAGATCCCAACCAGCCGGAAGTCAGCTTGAAGTTAAATTGGCATAATTTTAAAAATGACATAGTTTTATATGACATTTTACCAATATTACCAAAAGTGACTATACCAATACTAATGATAGTCGGCAGCGAAGATCCATTGATGATTCCCAAATATCAGAAAATTATCTATGATAAGATAAATAGTGACAAAGAATTGCATATTATCCAAGGTAGTAGTCATACTTTCAGAGAGTCAAAGCATCTAGAAGAAATTTATCATATTTTTGACAAGTGGATAAAAAATAAATTATGACCAAATATATTATCAATTCCGGTGGCCTGAGAAACAATCCGGACAAGCACAAAAAATATTTAGCAGAAATAGTCAAAGATTTGGGTAACAAGCCAAAAATTTTATTATGCTTTTGGGCGCAAAAAAGAGAAGACTGGGAAATTTCTTTTGCTGAAAAATCAGAATCATTGGCTCAGCTTATGCCAAAAGGCATAAAAGCAACTTTTGAAATGGCGACCCCAGATCAGTTTGAAAAACAAGTTGCAAATAATCAGGCAATTATCATACACGGAGGTGATGATACTTTGGTCAAATATTGGTTGTCAAAGTTTGATCTAAAAAATTTATTTGTCGGCAAAGTAGTAGCTGGTTCTTCGGCTGGCGCTGATGTCTTGGTCAAACATTTTTGGACTTGCGATTGGCGACAATGTATGGACGGTTTGGGGATTTTGCCAATTAGGTTTATACCGCATTATAAATCAGATTATGGTATAGATGACCCTCGCGGGCCTGTGGACTGGGACAAGGCGTATCAGGAGCTTGAGAGCTATGGTGACAAAAATTTACCCATCCATGCTTTGCAAGAAGGAGAATTTATAGTGATAGAAAAATAATCAGTATTAAGCTTTTGTCATGCCGAATTTCTGCCCGACATGCCTGACGGTATTCATGGCAGGCGGGTACTTCGGCATCTCCAGATGATGAAGGCTAATAAATTAGAGATTCTGAAACAAGTTCAGAATGACAAATATAAAAATATTATTTTATGAAATTAGAAAAAAACGTAGTCTTAAAAAAATATACAACTTTTAAAATTGGCGGTCCGGCAGAATTTTTTGTTAATGCAAAAACTATAAAAGATTTGACTGAAGCTCTCAAATGGGCAAAGGAAAATAATCAGCCGGTCAAAGTTTTGGGTGGAGGTAGTAATATGTTGATTTCTGATCAAGGCTTAAAAGGTCTGGTGCTTAAGCTGACTTTGGACAAGTTGGAGTTTGATGGAGAAAAAATTATAGTTGGTTCTGGGGTAGTCTTGGCCTATTTACTCAATCAAGCCTTGGATAATAATTTGATAGGTTTGGAGTTTGCCGCCGGTATACCGGGCACAGTGGGCGGCGCAATCCGTGGTAATGCTGGCACTTATGGCCTGGCTATGGACAGTGTGGTCAATAAAATACAATATATAGACCAAAACTTTGAACTCAAAGAAATGGAAAAAGACCAAGCCAATTTTTCCTATAGGCATAGTATTTTTAAAGAAAATCCTTATATTATAGTAGAAGCTGAGCTTAATCTTAAAAAAGGTGATGTGGCGGCCGCACGGGCACTAGTAGCTGAGAGATTAAAATATAGACAAGATACCCAACCAAATTTGCCATCAGCTGGTTGTATTTTTAAAAATATCCGTTTTGAAGATGTAGACTTAGAAGCCTTGAAAGCTAGAAATATAGATATTGAAAAATTTAGCCAGTACAAAAAAATACCAGCCGCTTACATGATAGAAAGAGCTGGTTTAAAAGGGCACAAGATAGGGGATGCTCAAATTTCAGAAATACACGGTAATTATATTGTTAATTTGGGTTCAGCTACAGCCGAGCAAGTTATTATGCTTATTTCTTTTATCAAACAACAGGTTCGTGATAAGTATGGCATTCAATTAATGGAAGAAGTCCAACTTATTATCTAAGCCTATTAGAAATTAATTTTAGTAATTTTTTATATCTAGAAGCAAAATAGTTGTTCATCAGTTTATAGATATTAGTTTAGATTAGTTGTTATTAAATTTCTAAAAGAGGCTAACATTAGCTAAAAATATCAAAAAATAGATTTTGACCTATAAATCATTGACTTTTTGAAAAAAATCTGTATAATATAGGGGCGTTAATTATATATCAATAAATAAGCATTTTTGCTGATTTTAAAGAAAATTCTAATGACTTATTAAGAGTCATAGATGAATTTCTTTTTTTATAAAATAAATGGCAGAACAAGAGCCAAAAGTAAACAAAAAAGGGTTTCTAGAAATGGATGGGGAGGTTATTGAACTTTTGCCCAATGCCAATTTCAAGGTGGTCTTAGATAATGGCCATGAGATTTTGGCTCACCTAGCCGGTAAGCTTCGGATGTACAAAATTCGTATTTTGCCAGGTGATAAAGTAACTATTGAGATGAGCCCTTATGATATGACCAAGGGAAGAGTAACATATAGGAAATAAAATATGAAAGTTAGAGCATCAGTAAAAAAAATGTGTAAAGACTGCAAGATTACCCGTAGGAAAAATCGTGTAGTTTGTATTTGTAAGAACCCTAAACATAAACAAAGACAAGGTTAATATATTTTTATGGCAGTAAGAATTTCAGGTGTAAACATACCAAATGATAAAAGAGTAGAAATAGCCCTTACCTATATTTATGGTGTTGGTCTTACTTCTTCTCAAAAAATTATCAGACAAGCTGGTATAGACAAAAATTCCCGCGTTAAAGATTTGAAAGACGAAGAAGTCAACAAACTTCGTAAGCTTATTGAATCTATGAGAGTAGAAGGTGAATTACGTCGTGAAAAATCCGCAAATATAAAAAGATTAAAAGAAATAAAAGCTTATCGAGGCGTCAGACACGCCAAAGGTTTGCCAGTCAAAGGTCAGAGGACCAAGACTAATTCTCGTACAGTACGCGGCAACAAACGTCTGACCATGGGTAGTGGACGTGCGCCATCTGCTCAAAAGACCTAATTTTAGATTATAGATTATTTTTATAATATGGTAACAAAAGTAAAATCCAAGAAAAAAGTTAAAAAGAGTGTTAAGAAAGGCCAGGCTCATATCCAGGCTACTTATAATAATACTATTATTACTTTAGCTGATGCTCAGGGCAATACTTTGGCCTGGTCATCTGCCGGTATGAACGGTTTTAAGGGTCCTAAAAAAGCTACTCCTTATGCCGCTGGTATTATTGTCAAAAACGCTATTGAAAAAACCAAAGATTTTGGACTTCAAGAAGTAGATGTTTTTGTCAAAGGTGTAGGTGCTGGTCGTGAGGCTGCTATTCGTGCTTTGCATGCCAATGGTTTGACTATTGGTTCAATCAAAGACGTCACTCCTATTCCACATAATGGTTGCAGACCTAAGAAAACAAGAAGAGTTTAATAATTGTATAATTGC
Organism: Patescibacteria group bacterium; assembly: GCA_018819405.1. NCBI lineage: Bacteria > Patescibacteria group bacterium. Next base: position 787,535 of record JAHJQF010000001.1, on the reverse strand, counting down.
ATAATTGGCTAATTGATTAATTGCTCTATTATCCTATTAATCAATTAAGCTATTAACCTATTAATTAAGATGGCAAGAAATCTAAAACCCCGACACAAAGCAAGTAGAAGATTTGGCGAAAACGTAGCCGATACTTTGAAAGATCCAAGGAAAAATTATCCGTCAGGCATGCATGGTCAAAAAAAGACCTTTGCCAAGACTTCTGAATATGGACGTCAATTAATTGAAAAGCAAAAAGCCAAAGCCATTTATGGTATTTTGGAAAAACAATTTAAACTGACTTTTGATGATGCTCATAAAATGTCGGGTGATTTGGGACAAAACTTTCTAGTGCTTTTGGAAAGTCGCTTGGACAACGTAGTATACCGTGCTGGTTTGGCTCAGACCAGAAGATTGGCTAGACAGCTTGTCAATCATGGACATTTTACTGTAGATGGCAACAAGACTGATATTCCGTCATTTCGTGTCAAAGTTGGTCAAGTAATCAAAGTAAAAGATAATAAATTAAATAAAGGGTATTGGAAAACATTGGCTGAAAAGATAGATAATGTTGAGCCAGCTGCTTGGTTGGCACTGGACAGAAAAGCCGTGTCTATTACTGTAAATAGCTTGCCAAACAAAGATGATTTGCCACAAAATATTGATACCCCATTAATAGTAGACTTTTATTCACGTTAATAAAAACTAAAAATAGGGCTATGATCAAACAAATTAGTTTACCAGAGGAAGTCAATATCAAAGACCTCAAAGATAATCGCTACCAAGTAGTGATTGAACCTTTTTTTCCAGGCTTTGGTGTGACTGTAGGCAACGCTCTTCGTAGAGTGCTTTTGTCATCATTAGAAGGTGCAGCTGTCACTGCCTTCAAGATTGAAGGCGCACAGCACGAATTTGATTCTGTTGATGGCGTCAAGGAAGACCTGGTCGAAATAATGCTAAATTTGAAGCAACTTAGGCTAAAATGTTTTTCTGAAGAACCAATAAAATTATCTATTGATGTCAAAGGAGAAAAAGTAGTCACTGCCCAAGACATAAAAAAGAATTCAGATGTAGAGATTGTAAATACTGATTTGGTCATTGCTACTATTACTGAAAAATCTGCCAAATTTGAAATGGAAATTACTGTAGAGCAAGGTAGAGGCTATGTCACTGTAGAGCAGCGTGATGAGCAAGAGAAATTGGAAATTGGTACTATAGCTATTGATGCCAGTTTTTCACCAGTTTTGAACGTTGGTTTTGAGATGGCTCACGTTCGGGTTGGAGAAATGACCAATTATGAAAAAGTCACTTTGGATATGCTGACTGATGGTACCATTGATGCCGCTACTGCAATCTCTAGAGCCGCTGATATACTTCGTGAACAGTTCAATTTTTTTGTTCAAACTGAAGAGGTGGAAGTGGTAGAGGAAAAACCAAAAAAAGCTGCCAAAAAAACAGCTAAAGCTAAAGAAGATAAAGAAGAAGAAAAATAATAGTTTGTTAAATTCAGTATAATATGAGACATAATAAAGTAGGTAGAAAATTTGGTAGAGAAAAAGCACCACGAAAAGCTATGTTGGATAATTTGGCTACTTCTTTGGTTCTTTATGAAAAGGTAGTTACTACCGACGCCAAGGCCAAAGAAATCAGACCAATTGTAGAAAAGCTTATTACCCGTGGTAAAGTAAAATCCGTCCACAATAAGCAACAAATCAACAAAACTTTGCATGATACCAAGGCTACTCAAAAGATTTTGGATGTCTTGGGACCAAGATATAAAGAAAGAAAAGGCGGATATACTAGAATAATAAAAATTGGACCTCGCCAAGGTGACGGAGCTCCTATGTCTCAAATTGAATTTGTATAAACTCAGTGTAAAAATATGGAAAGAATGACACACAAAATTGATGCCAGTGGCCAGATTGCCGGTAGATTAGCCAGCCAGATTGCTGTTTTGCTACAAGGTAAAAATAAAGCCTCTTATCAGCCACATATTGATGGCGGTGATATTGTAGAAATTGACAATGTCAAAGATATGAAGTTTTCTGGCAAAAAATTGGAAACCAAAGTTTATTATAGAACCACTGGATATCCAGGAGGAATTCGTACCAAAAATCTCAAGGACATGATGGCTAATGAACCAGCCGCAGTTTTAAAGAGCATGGTTTATGATATGCTCCCAAAGAACAAACTCAGGCCACATATGATTAAAAGATTAAAAATAAACTAACTATGGCAGTTAAGAAAGAAAATAAAGATTTCACCCCAGCTACTGGTAAAAGAAAAAGCGCTATTGCCAGAGTTAGGATTATGAAAGATAATTCAAAAGGTATCAAAATTACCATCAATGATAAAGACTATAAAGAATACCTAAATTATATTGAGTGGCAAGAAGAGATTCTCAAACCTCTAAAACTAGCTGGACGTGAAAATATTAATATTTCAATCAAAACCCATGGTGGAGGAGTGCGAGGGCAAGTAGACGCCATTAGACATGGTATTGCCAAGGCACTTTTAGCCACTGACGAAGAATTACGTACCAGTTTACGAAAAGAAGGATTTTTGACTCGTGATTCCAGAATCAAAGAAAGAAAAAAACCAGGCTTGCGTAAAGCCCGTCGTGCTCCACAATGGTCAAAACGTTAAATTAACCCCTCCGTCGAGCTAAGCTCGGCGCCTCCCCTTAACAGGGGAGGTTTTTAGTTTCAAAAAGTCCCCCTGTAAAGGGGGATTTAGGGGGTTAAAAAAGCCGCCCCAGTTGTGATGCCGGGGCGGCAGTCGGAGGCCTCGATGGTGGAGGCTATCCTCGGTAGTAGCGGCGGACGAACTCGTCGCTAACAACGTACATTCCGCAGACGCGGTTGAGCAGACCATAGCTCTGCATCCAGTCCAGGTCAGTCACACTGACCCGAGGAAAGGCAGAAGCACCTTCCGTAGATTTGACGAACTTGATCAGATCGTCATAGGTGAAATGCGCCCAGCTGTTTCCATTGTGGCGGCAGTATCTGACGATCCGAGCTGCTAGGTGCTCGCGCTCGACCTTCATTAGGCCAGAGAAGTCGAACTTGGCGCTGGGGGCTACATTACCCGTGTGCGGGTTGTTGATGGCCTGGGGCCACAGGATGTAGCGTTTCTCGTTGCTCATGTGGTAGGCGGCGCCGAGCAGGAGGCCGAAGACGATCAGGATGGCGTTGACCCACCAGGGCAGCTGCCAGAATATGTTGCCGATGCCGAAGGAGGTCAGGAACAACGAGGCCTGGGATCGGGGTCCGAATTTCAGTTCCATTGTATACTTCCCTTCTGGTGGATTAGCCACCGTTGTGAGTACGATTTTCCTTGCCGATGGTGTCCTGGAGGACCCAGATAATCGAGTGGATGATGCTCGTGATACCACCCATAAGCATTACCATGATCAGGATGCTCAGGAAATTCTCCAGCGGTTTATCGATCTTGTCCGTGGACATAATCATCTTGCACAGGGTGCAGGCACAGATGAAGTTGGTGGCTCCAGAGATCACGTTGGTAATGAGAAGTACGGTTCCGATTTTTATGACACGTACCTTCCGTTGCGGTGAACAATTTTAGGAGGAGGGTGTCTCCGCCGATAGATATCATCTATACTATATCATAATATATCATTTTTGTCAATAGAGATAAAAACACCAAAAAGATTTATTTTTGTTGGGTTTTCTGATATAATGTGGCTATATCCCGTTAGAAAATTAATGGGACAAATGTCTTAAATATACTCAATAATTAATTGCCTAATGGGTATGGTAAGCGCCCAAAAAATCACTGCCAACACTAGTTTTTTTATGACAGCTCTTATACTGCAAAAGGTGCTGTCTTTTGTGTATTTTACTCTTTTAGCTAGAGCTCTGGGAGTTGGGGCTACTGGGCAGTATTTTTTTGCTATTTCTTTTGCTACTATGTTTGCAGTTATCTCTGATCTAGGTATGTCGCCACTACTTATCAGAGAGACTGCCAAAGAAAATAATGATACCAAAAGGTGGTTTGATCAGATTTTTACTTTTAAGTTATTGCTTGCTTTAGTGACGGTCATTGTGATTTATTTTTTAGATACTATTATTTTTTATAATGACGCTGTCAGAAACCTTATTTATCTGACTACGGCAATTATTGTGATAGATAGTTTTACTTTATTTTTTTATGCGTATATTCGAGGCAAGCAAAGTCTAAAATGGGAATCATGGGGTACTATAATCTTTCAAGTTATTGTGATTGTGATGGGTCTTAGCTTATTGCAATTTACTACTGATGTTTTTATATTACTCACAGTTTTGTTGACAGCTAGTTTGTTTAATATGATTTATTCCTTCCTGATACTTTTGAATAAATTCCATGTCAAACCAGCAATATATTTTGACAAAGGATTGGCCAAAAAAATTATCAAGGTAGCCTTGCCTTTTGCCTTAGCGGCAATTTTTGCCAAGATTTATGCTTATATGGACACATTTTTGTTGAAAATATATCTTGGTGATGAAGAAGTAGGTTTCTATAGTATTGCCTACAAGATAACTTTTGCTTTGCAATTTATACCACTGGCATTTGTGGCCGCTCTTTACCCGGCTTTTACAGATTTTTTCAAAAATGATCAGGCCAAACTAAGGCAAGTTTTTAGTAAAGCTTTTAATTATTTAGCCTTCATTTCCTTGCCCATTAGCTTTGGCATTATTGCTTTAGCTCATCAGATAGTGCCATATCTTTATACTTCCGAGTTTAGCTTTTCTGTTTTTCCACTACAGGTGCTTATTGCCTCCATTCCGTTTTTGTTTATCAATTTTTCTCTGTCCAGTTTTTTGAATGCCTCAGGACGTGAAAAAACAAATACTAGGAATTTGGGTTTAGTCATGGCCTTTAATGTAATTTTAAATTTATTTTTCATCCCACGCTTTGGTATCTGGGGGGCTAGTCTGGCTTCTACCATGAGTACAGTATTATTATTTTCTCTAAATTTATTTATTGTGGCGCATATTGCTCAGTTAAAATGGCGTTATTTTTTGCCTATTTTAGGCTCATTTTTGTCTTCTTTGATAATGTATTTTGTAGTTATATATTTAAAAGATTTTATGAGTTGGTATTTTACAATTGTCCTAGGGGCGTTGGTTTATATAGTTATTATGTTTACAACTAAGACCATGTCACAAGCTGATATAATGAGTTTGAAAAAATCATTTTTTAAGACTTCATGATTTTTAAGGGAATGAAAAAAACTTTGGTTTTAACTCACGAATATTATCCTTTCAAAGGGGGAGTGGCCCGCTATGTTTATAATTTATTTAAGGATTATAATAAAGATGATTATTTGGTATTAACAGATCATAAAGAAGTAAAGTCACATGATAATATTATAAACACGAGATTGCGTTGGCCGCTAGTCAAACCAAGTTGGGGATTATCTATTTTGAAATTAAAAAAAATTATAAAAGAAAATAGTATAGAACAAATTTTTACGCCAAATATTTTGCCACTCGGCAGCGTAGCATATTTTCTGAAAATACCTTACATCATATCTTTGCATGGTCTGGATATAAATTTGGCTTTAAAAAATAAGCCAGAATTAACCAAAAAGATATTGCACAATGCAAAACACATTATTGTAAATAGTCAGAGTACAGCTTTGTCGCTAAAAGGTCTTGATCTGGATGAAAAAAAGATAAGCCTTATTTATCCCAGTGTTGATTTGGTTGATAAGTATGATACTAGGGTATTGGAGGCTTTTAGGAAAAAATTGGATATCAAAGATGGTGAAAAAATATTGTTGACAGTTGGCCGCTTAGTCAAGAGAAAGGGGCATGATTTAGTCATAGATGCTATCAGTCAGTTAAAAGACGAATATAACATAAAATATTTTATTGTTGGTTCTGGTCCGGAAAAAGATAATATTAAAAAATTGATAAAAGAAAAAAATTTGAATAAAAAAGTTTTTCTCTTTGAAAATATTAAAGATCAGGAAAAAATATATTTTTATAAAATGTCTGATGTATTTGTGATGCCTCATAGGTCAGAAGAAGGTGATATAGAGGGTTTGGGGATTGTTTATTTGGAAGCGGCCAATATGCATATTCCCATCATTTGCGGAGCCAGAGGCGGAGTGACAGAAATATTTAGTCCAGATGATGTATTGATGGTTGAAAATGCTGATGTTCGTCAGCTAAACAGACATTTGAGATATTTGTTGAAAAATAAAAAAGAAGCTGATAAACTGTCAGATAGAGCTTATCAAATAATACAAAATTTTAATAATGTTAGCAGAAAAAGCGACATTTTAAAGCAGATTTTACAATAATATATGAAAAAATTTGATTTAGTCATATTTAATATGTCCAATTATTCCGAATGGGATGAGGGCGTTTCCAACCGTAATTATCATATTTTATGTGAGCTTAGTAACCGTGAAGAAATTGGCAAGATATTGGCGGTTGATTATTTGCCCTTGAATCTAAAGCGATCAATCCGGGCTTACAAAGAAGATTTGGTACTCAATATTAAAGATTCAAAAACAATAAAAAGGGGTTTAACTTACAAAGTTTCTAAGGTTTCTGAAAAATTATATATTTATACTGATATTGATTTTTGGCTTAGACCAAAAAATACTATCAAGCGTGTCAAAAAAATGGCAATTGACCTCAACTTTGGTAATTTAGTGTTGTGGTCATATTATCCTTTCATTGCTCCACATTGGGACAATTTTGGTCAGAAGCTGACAGTCTTTGATGCAGTTGACAATTGGTTACTTCATTCTTCTTATAACAAATATACAGATAAACTCAAAAAATCTTATGAGACAATCAAGGATTCAGCTGATTTGATATTTGTAGTGTCAAAAAATCTGACCAATTTTTTTGATGATCAGCCAAATGTATATTGGATGCCAAACGGAGTTGATATCAAACATTACAATAAAAAATTTGCTCTGATTAATCGTGATATTGCTGATATAAAAAAGCCAATAATTGGTTATCTAGGCGTGATTCAGGATAAGGTAGATCTTGATTTGGTAAAATATTTAGCTGAGCATAATCGGGACAAATCTGTTGTATTGGTCGGTCCGGTCTGGGCTGAACAGGAAAGCAAAAAAGCAGAGCTTGAAAAAGAAGAAAATATATTTTTTTTGGGCTACAAAAAATATAGTGATGCCCCTATATATATACAGCAATTTGATGTGGGTATTATACCGCACAAGACAGCCGGATTTTCAGCTAGTACCAATCCTATGAAAATGTATGAATATTTAGCTTGTGGCAAGCCAGTGGTGGCTACCGAAAATATTGGTACAGAAAATGTCCAAGAAATAATTTCAACCGCCAAAGATTATGCTGATTTTAATCAAAAAATGAATGATGAGTTGTCATCAGACAATGCAGAAAAACAAGCTGTTCGTCAGGAATTCGTAAAGAAATTTTCTTGGTTTAATACAGTATCAAAAATGTTGGATCTTATAGACAATAAGCTAAATTAGATATGACAAGACCGGATGTATCAATAATCATAGTTAATTGGAAAGTCAGGGCATTATTAGAAAAATGTCTCAATTCTATTTTGGCTGAGACTGGCAACAAGCAATTAGAAATAATAGTGGTAGACAATGATTCTGCAGACGGTACTTCAGAGATGGTAATGATGGAATATCCAATGATCAGAATGATAGCTCTACCACAAAATATTGGTTTTGCCGCGGCCAATAATTTAGCTTTAGAGCAGGCGCATGCGGATATAATTTTTTTGCTCAATCCAGATACAGAAGTTACTGATGGTTTTTTTGAGGAAGCATTAAAATATTTTAAAAATAATCCTAGTGTAGATATAGTAGGGCCAAAAATTATCAACCCTGATGGATCTAATCAGTCCTCAGTTAGGCGTTTTCCTGATTTATTGTCTCAGATATTAATTATGTTAAAGCTCAAAAATATTTTGGTAGACAATAAGTTATTGTCCAATTATTTAGCCAATGATTTTAATTATAGCAAGGAGCAGGAGGTGGAGCAGATAATGGGGGCGGCAATGCTTATCAGGCGAAATGTCTTTGAAAAGATTGGAAAATTTGATGAGAAATTTTTTATATGGTTTGAAGAGGTTGATTTTTGTTTGCGGGCTGTACAAGCTGGACTCAAGATAAAATATATACCTTATGCCACTATCATTCACAAGGGTGGAGAAAGTTTTAGCCAGAGAAACAGTTTGCGCAAACAGATAATATTTAATAAAAGTATACTCAGATATTTTTTCAAACACAAACCTTTCATAGAGTGGTTAATTATTTTGTTGATTATACCTATAAATATTTTGTTGACAGTTTTTTATGTCATTTTTCTCAAAAATAAATACAAATAATAAATATCTATACTATCTTTCCGGATTTATAATTTTGGAATTTTTGTCTTGGCTGGCCTATAATTTTAGCCAGCTTAATCTTTATATTTTAATTTTGACGGCACTAGTCACTGTGATTTTGTGTTTCAAAGATTCTAGATATTATTTTTATATACCGATTGCCGAGTTAGCCTGGGGCTCATTAGGGCACGGCTTTGAATATGGTTATTTTAATTTACGATTGTCTATATTTTTGGCGGTTATTTTTGTCTGGTTTGTCAAAAATATAAATTTTAGAAATTGGAAAATACTAAAAGACGGAACCTTATTATTTATTTTTTTATTTTTATTGGTGTTTGTTGCCGCCGGAGTTTTAAATGGCTACTTGAAGTCTTATCCAATAGCCAATATATTTTTTGATGCCAATGCTTATTTATATCTTTTTTATTTACCAGTTTGGTATCAGATTTTTGAAAGTAATTTTGTGGCAGAGTTTTTTGAGATTATAAAAGCGGCGGCCATTATCATAGCCCTAAAGACTGTTATTATTTTTAATATTTTTGTGGCAGATTATTCTTTTTTGAATACCAATTTGATATACAAGTGGATCCGTGATACTAGGACAGGTGAGATTACACCTTTTGGGCAGGGATTTTTTAGGATATTTTTCCAATCACAATTTTATCTTTTGTTGGCCTGGTTTTATATGTTTTTGTATCAGATAAAAGATTTTAAAAACAAAACAAATTTTTTGTTACTTAGTTTGATTTCGGCGGCATTATTAATAAGTCTATCGCGTAGTTTTTGGCTGGGTGCATTTGTTGGACTGGTGTTTTTATTGATCAATATTTTCTTTTACCAAAAAAAACATTTATCGGTTTATATTTTTGTTTGGCTTTTTGTTTTACTTATTTCAAGTAGCTTGATAGTTTTATTTTTTTATAATACACCAAAATATCACGGCTTTAATATATTTTATCAGAGGACTGTAGATAGTAGCGAGGCAGCAGCTAGTAGTCGTAGTCAGCTTTTGGGTCCTATGAAAAAGGCGATAGGGGAAAATATTATTATTGGCTCTGGTTTTGGCCGTGAATTGACCTATCAGTCATCTGACCCTAGGATCAAAAATGACAATAATCCTGACGGCACATATACCACCTATGCTTTTGAATGGGGCTGGCTCGATATGTGGCTCAAAGCAGGTTTGGGTATTATCCTTGTATTTTTTATATGGCTCTGGCAAATATATCAGAGAGGGTATAAAATACTCAATAAGGATCCAATAAGCGTGCTTTCTATATTGAGTGCTATTACTAGCCTAATAATAATTCATATTTTTACTCCTTATATAAATCATCCTTTGGGTCTGGGATTATTAATGATCTCTATAGTTATATTTACTACATATGCAAAAGAAAAAAAAAGTTATTATTAGTTTACTGACCTATAACGGCGAGCGTTATTTACCATGGCTTCTAAAAAGTTTGCATGAGCAAAATTTTAAGGACTGGGATCTTTTGGTATTAGATAATGCCTCAAGTGACAATTCTGTGGCTATAGTCAGGGAGCATCATCCGCACGCCAGAATAATAGAACAAAAAAAGAATCTTGGTTTTGCCAGAGGGCATAACTTGCTTATCAATTGGTCAGACTCTGATTATGTTTTTGTCATAAATCAAGATATTATTTTGGAGCCCGATTATCTGAGTAAATTAGTTGAATTTTTAGATACTAATACCAAAGCAGCCAGTTGTGCGGGAAAATTAATGTATTGGGATTTTGATAATGGTTTAAAGACCAAAATAATTGATTCATACGGCCTCAAAATAGACAGAAAGAGGCAAGTAGTTGATGCTTATCAGGGTAAAGAGGATTTTAGTTTACCTAGTCAGGAGGTGTTTGGTTTGTCAGCGGCAGCTACTTTGTATCGTCGTCGGTCTATTGATCAGGTTGCTTGGCAGGCCAAGGATAATCATTTAGAATGTTTTGATGATTTTTTTTTCGCTTATAAGGAAGATGTGGACTTGGCTTGGCGCCTCAGGCTTTTTGGCTGGCAAAATTGGTTGATTGCTACTACCAAAGCATATCATCATCGTTCTGTATCCAAAGGTAAAGATTTGCGCCAGAGCAGAAAGAGTAGGGGCATGGCCAATAAACTTTCTTATCGTAATCATTTTTTGACAATATATAAAAATTCATATTTAAAAAATTTGTGGCGTGACTGGCCATATATAAAATGGTATGAGTTTAAAAAATTTATGTATCTTTTGTTTTTTGAAAGATCTACATTGTCAGGATTATCAGAGTATATAAAAATGATACCAAAAATTAAAGACAAAAAAAAATATATTGCCAAACATAGAAAAATTGAGGCAGACGATATTTATAAATGGTTTGAAAAATAATTATGGATTTATCAATAATAATTTTAAATTATCATAATAAAAATTTAACCAAAGAGCTCTTGAAAAATATTATTCATGAGATCAATATTCCCTATGAATATGAAATAATCGTAGTGGATAATGCTTCTTATGATGGTATAAAAGAAATTATAGAGGAGAAGTTTCCTGAAGTCCATTTTGTGCAGTCTGATATTAATGGAGGTTTTGCAGCCGGCAACAATCTGGGTATCAAAAGAGCTAGTGGAAAATATATTTTAGTTATGAATCCTGATTTGGCAATATTATCAGATGCAATTGATAAGATGTATCAGTATATGGAAAGACATCCTGAGGTAGGACTGGCTGGACCTAGGCTAATTAATGCGGATAAGTCTGTTCAATACTCTTGCACAGAGTTTCCTGACTGGAAATTGCCTTTGTACAGACGTACTTCTCTTGGAGATACCAAGTCTGGTCAAAAATGGCTTCACAAATATCTGATGAAAGATTTGGATCACAGTAAAAATAGCTATGTGCCGGCTCTTTTTGGCGCTTGTTTGATTGTTAGGAAAGAGGCTTTACAAACTGTCGGTTTGTTGGATGAAAGATATTTTATGTATATGGAAGATCTTGATTGGTCTAGACGTTTTTGGGAAAACAATTATAAAGTTGCCTATATTGGTCAGGCCGAAGTAATCCATCTTCATCGTCGTCAATCAGCTTCGGAAAGTCTGCCAAAGACCTTATTTTCCAAATCAGCCAGAAATCATGTTATAAGTTTTATAAAATACCTTCGTAAATTTAAAGGTAAAAAATTGCCAAAAGTGGCTTAATTTTGCCTTGATTTTTAACCCGATTTTGGGTATTATTATCATGTAATTATTTTTTAATATTATGCTGAAAAATCAAGAAAAAAGCCCAAATATCAATGATCAATATAAACTGCGTTTGTCCAAACTATCAGCTATAAAAAAAGCTGGTTTGGAGCCATACCCAGCCAGGACTTCAGTCAATATGTCCACCCAAGAATTTTTGGATGATTTTACCAAGCTTTTAAAATCGCAAAAAAAGATTATTCTAAGTGGTAGAATAATCAGTCTCAGAATTCAGGGTGGTTCTTCATTTTTTCATTTTCGTGATGGCAGTGCAACTGTTCAGGCGTTTTTAAGAAAAGACAATGTTGGTGAAAAAGAATATGCTTTTTTCAAAACAGATATTGATGAAGCAGATTTTGTAGAGCTGACTGGCTGTGCTTTTGAAACTAAAACAAAAGAGCCGACTATTTTGGTATCAAAAATTACTTTACTTTCCAAAGCCTTAAAACCAATGCCAAATGAGTATTATGGTCTCAAAGACCCTGATACCAGATTTCGCAAAAGATATCTTGATTTATTAGTCAATCCAGAGGTCAAAAAAGTTTTTGATTTGAGGAGTAAAATCATAAAATATACCAGAGAATATTTTGACAATATGGCTTATACCGAGGTAGATACTCCTGTTTTGCAGCACATCGCCTCCGGAGCAACTGCCAAGCCATTTATCACGCACCACAATGCTTTGGATATTCCTTTGTACCTTCGTGTGGCACCAGAATTGTATCTCAAGAGACTAATAATTGGCGGTTATGACAAAGTCTATGAAATTGCCCGTTGCTTTAGAAATGAAGGTATTGACCATCAGCACAATCCTGAGTTTACCCAGATTGAAGCTTATGAAGCTTACAAAGACTACAATTATTATATGGTCATGGTAGAAAATTTTATGGCTTGGCTGGTCAAGAAAATAAATAATAATAGTACCAAAATAAAAAATGGCCAAGACACTCTGGATTTTAAAGCTCCATATCCGAGAATTGATTTTAAAGAGTCACTGGAAAAAGCTCTAAAGATTGATTTGGAAAAAACTGATGATAAAGAGCTCTTTGATATAGCCAAAAAAGCTGGCCTAAAGCCTGACAAAACTTGGGGCAGAGGAAAACTGCTTGATGAATTGTATAAAAAGTTTGTACGCACCAAATTGATTCAGCCTGTATTTTTGATTAATCATCCGTTAGAGATTTCCCCACTAGCCAAAAAAATTCCTGATAGACCAAATTATGTAGAAAGATTTCAATTGGTTGTTAAGACAGCAGAGCTTTGCAATGCTTTTTCTGAGCTCAATGATCCGCTAGATCAAGAAAAAAGATTTGCCGAACAAAAACAGCTTAGAGAAGCAGGTGACGAAGAAGCACAGGGTGCTGACGATGATTTTGTAGAAGCTTTGAAGCACGGTATGCCACCGACCGCCGGACTAGGTATTGGAATAGACAGATTAGTCATGATGTTGGGCGATATTGAAAATATAAAAGAAGTTATTTTATTTCCAACAATGAGACCAAAAAATGAATAAAGACCAAAAAGGAAATTTAAGACCGGGTGTTGGCACGGCAGTAATTGTGAGAAAAGATGGTAAAGTTTTATTTTCAGAAAGGTTAAAGGATCCTGGAAAAAATCTTTGGCATTTTCCGGGAGGTAATATAGAAATTGGCGAAACTATAGAAAATTGTGCCGCCAGAGAGGTAAAGGAAGAAACTAATGTTGATGTTAAAAATGTAAAAATTTTAACCTTGACTAACGATATTTATCCTAATAATTCAGATCATTTTATTACAATTTTCTTGGTATGTGATTATGCTGGCGGAGAAGTCAAGGATATGGAGCCTCATAAAGCCCGTGGTTGGGATTGGTATGAATGGGATAAATTACCGTATCCTCGTATGATACCTGTAGATAATTTTATGAAACTAGGCATTAATCCTTTTGATAATGAAAATAAATAAACTACTCATTGCCACCCACAATTCCGGAAAATTTGAAGAAATAAAAAAACAACTTAGTTCTTTAAATATTGAACTATTATCATTAAATGATTTAGATATTAATGAAGACCCTGAAGAAACCGGCCAAACTTTTGAAGATAATGCTTTGCTTAAAGTAAAATATTATTATCAGTTGGCAAAAATGCCAGTATTAAGTGATGACGGAGGATTGGAGGTAGATGCTTTGGGTGGTCAGCCTGGAGTAGAATCTAGACGCTGGGGCGGTCAGAGACTGAGTGACCAGGAGCTCATAGACAAAATGTTTGTTGCTATGAAAGATATTCCGACTGAAAGAAGAATAGCAAAGTTTGTAGATGTAGTAGCAGTTTATGATGGTCAGGAAATAATTACAGAAAGAGGGGAGTGCCAAGGTATAATTGCTACAGAATTGGTCTGTCCAATTAAGCCGGGTGTACCCTGGAGTTCAATATTTTATCCAGAAGGTAGTGACAAAGTTTTTACTCAATTGACGCCAGAGGAAAAATCAAGACTGAGTCACCGCGGAAAAGCACTAGAGAAGGTAATTAAAAAATTAAAATATGGATAAACGAAATACATATATAATATTTGGGGCAGTTTTAGTAGCCATACTTTTGATGATGGCCTACCCTGGGCGAAAAATCACTATGGAAGAAGCAATTATAAAAACTAACAAAGGTGACATTAAGGTAGCTTTGTTTTATGATAAAGTACCTGTTACGGTAGAAAATTTTGTAAAGTTAGCTGACAAAGGTTTTTATGATGATGTCAAATTTCATCGGGTGATAAAAGATTTTATGATTCAGACTGGCGACCCCCAAACAAAAGGTAAAGCGGGTAAAGATTTTGTTTATACTCCAGATGATAGTGGTTTGCCAATCGCTGGCACTGGCGGACCAGGTTATACTATAGCTGATGAATTTCATCCAAATCTCAAGCACAATGGGCCAGGTGTACTATCTATGGCTAATACTGGACCAAATACCAATGGTTCACAATTTTTTATCACCCACAAAGCTACGCCGTGGCTTGATGGCAAACACACTATATTTGGACGAGTGATTGAAGGTCAGGATGTGGTAGATAAAATCACTCAAGGAGATTATATAAAAAAAATAATAATAAGATAAAATTTATGTTGGATATAAGGTATATTGCTGAAAATAAAAAAGCTGTAGAAATAGCCCTACTTAAGCGTATGGACAAAAAAAATCTGGATTTGGATACTATTATCAAACTTGATGAAAATCGCCGACAGCTTTTGGCGGACAAAGAAGATTTACAAGCCAAGCGTAATCAGGCCTCAAAGACAAAGCCTGATAAAAATACTATTGAGAAGATGAAATCATTGGGTATTAAAATAAAAAAATTTGATGATGATTTGGCTAAACTAGAAAATGAACTAACCGAACGTTTGTCCGCTTTACCAAATCTACCAGCCGATGATGTAGTATCTGGTGGTAAAGAAAATAATAAAATTATAAAGACTTTTCAAAAACAACCAAAATTTGATTTTGAAATAAAAGACCATGTAGAATTAGCCACTAGTTTAGGCCTGATAGATTATAAAAGAGCCGCCAGAATGTCTGGGGCTGGTTTTTGGGCTTATACTGGAGATGGAGCACTTCTTGAGTGGGCGCTTCTAAATTATTTTATTGATTTTCATCGTAGTCATCCAGAATACAGTTTTATGATTCCGCCATATCTATTAAATAAAGATTCCGCTTTTATTTCAGGTCATTTGCCAAAATTCAAAGAAGATTTGTTTTGGACAGAGGACGATAAGTTGTGCCTCAATGCAACTAGTGAAATGATGCTTGGCAATTATCATGTCGGAGAAATATTAGAGGTCAAAGATTTACCAAAAAAATATTTTGCATTTTCAACTTGTTTTAGACGTGAGGCCGGAGCTTATCGGACAGAGGAGAGGGGTATGATCCGTGGTCATCAGTTCAACAAAATTGAAATGTTTCACTTTACCAGACCAGAAGATTCTTGGAAATCTTTTGACGAGCTAGTAAGTTATGCCGAACAGTTGGTAGAAGGTTTAGGTCTTCATTACAATACAGTCCAGTTGGCAGCTGGTGACTGTAGCTCAGCCATGGCTAAAACCGTTGATATAGAGGTGTGGATACCAAGCATGGGCATATATAAAGAAGTTTCCAGTGTATCCAATGCCCTAGAATATCAAGCTAGACGAGGTAATGTTAGATTCAAAGATGCAGATGGCAAAAATAAATTTGTCCATACTTTGAATGCCTCTGGCTTGGCTACCAGTCGAATCTTTCCGGCAATTTTGGAGCAGTATCAGAAAAAAGATGGTAGTGTTGAAGTGCCAAAAGTTTTGCAGAAATATCTGAATAAAAAAGTTTTTAAAAAATAATGATAAATTGGGTAGAAATAAACAAAGAAAATCTTTATCATAATATAGCTCAGTTTAAAAAAATAACTCCTGATTCTCAAATATGGCCAGTAGTAAAAAGTAATGCCTACGGTCACGGCCTCAAAGAAATAGTCAGCCTTTTAGATAAAGACAAATTTACCACCGGATTCATGGTGGTAAATTTGTCCGAGGCATTGGAAGTAAAAAACATTTCTGATAAACCGGTTATGGTGCTTAGTTATTTTGATAGAGTAGAGGCAGATTTAGTAAAGGCTAGTAAATATAAAATATCATTACCAATTTATGATTTTGAAACTATTGATTATCTCGATAGCTTCGCTAAAGAATTTTTAGTTAATTTAAAAATTGACACTGGGACATCGCGTTTAGGATTTTTAGAGAACGATGCAAATAAAGCAATTGATTATATTAAAAATAAAAAAAATCTTAAGCTAAATAGTATATATACCCACTTTGCAGAATCAGAATCAGAAGATTTGGCCTTTTCAAATGAGCAGTGGAACACATTGTCATCAATATCTCAATCTGCACCAGGTCTGAAAATTCACGCTGCTTGTTCGGCTGCTAGTATTAGTATGCCTCATAGTCAAGCTGATATTATCAGACTTGGACTGTCTACTTACGGTCTATGGCCAAGCAAGGCTACTTATCAGCGTGGCAAAAAACTAGGATTAGAGCTCAAGCCAGTTATGTCAGTAAAGACAAAAATAATTCAAATAAAAGATTTACAAGCTGGGGATACAATCGGCTACAATCGTACATACAGATGCGACAAAGATTGCCAGATTGCTGTCGTGCCCTTTGGCTACAACGAAGGTTATAGTCGCTCATTATCTAATCAGGGGCAAATGTTAGTAAATGGTCATAAATGCCTCATAAGAGGTAATATATGTATGAATCTAAGTATGGTTGATATTAGTGGCTTAGAGGCTAAAATAGGGGATATAGTGACGGTTTTGGGTGTAGACGGTCAACAAAGTATTAGTGCTGAAGATATTGCCAAACATTCTCAGACTATTAATTATGAAGTGGTCACTAAAATAAATAATAAATTACCGCGCATAATAGTTTAAATTTAATGTTTTACGACACATATATAATGACTAATTTCAGAGGAGAGTAAGATGGTAGGTCAAATTAAGACAAAAAAAACATGGCAAAGGCATTTACCAGGGCGTCCTAGTAGGGTCCAACGGGGCTATTATAGTGAGCAAAAAAATGTCAGTCGTAAAAAAGTTGTCAAAATTATTTGGATAATTCTGGTAATATTACTTATCCAAAGTATTTTTCAAGCCCCATATTTAAAAATAGATAATATAGAACTAAGCGGTAATAATGATTTGAGCTATGACGAGGTCTCAGAAGCATTAGAACCGGCATTATCTGGTAATAAGTTTTTATTTTTTAAAAATAATAATTATTTTTTATTAAATACCGAGCCGCTAGCTGGACAGCTAATAGAAAAATTTAATTTAGATCAAGCAACAGTTCAAAAAAAGTTTCCGGACAAGCTACTGGTAACGGTTAAAGAGAAAATTTCATACTTTATTTGGTCCAAAGATGACTCATTATACCTATTGGATGCCAAAGGCATCTTAAATCGCCAAATAAACGCTTTGGATGAAAAATACCTTATTTTAGAGGATAAACGTGATTATAGGCCGCTTGATGATAAAATATTTACAGACCAGGAGGTAGATATTGTTAATCAGCTATATTTGGGCTGGAATGATATAATAGATGCCAATATCAAACTCAACAAAATTGTTATATATAATGATTGGTCTATAGAGTTGTATACCAAGCTTGGTTTTTATGTCAAAGTAGATAAGGACGAAGACATAGCTGGACAGCTGGATAATTTGAATAAAGTACTGACAGAAAATATAGCAGGTGTAGATATAGATTATATAGACATACGCTTCGGGGATAAGGTTTATTTTAAATAGCTGTTTTATTATTGATATTATGAACTGAGTATAATAACTCTTACACTCAATTTGACATAGTAAAACTGCTAATATATAATATAAACATGGCAAACAAGAAAAACAAACACACCCTTCCCCTCTTGGACGAGTTTCTGATAAATATTCAGAGCAACAACTACTCTGCTGAGACAGTCTACAATTATGAACGGGACTTAAATACTTTTGAAAATTTTTTGTCAGACGATGTCAATTGTGCTTTTAATAAAATTAGCAAAAGGGAAATACTAAAATTCAAAGCCTACCTCTCCTCTACTTCTCGTCATACCGCTTTAGACCATAAGGGTCACGGACAATTATCAAGTTATAGTATAAATAGAATTTTGTCATCTCTGCGCGCATATTTAAAATTTTTGGTGGACATGGATTATAAAGTACCAGTGACCGCTGATGCTATCAAGCTTCTTAAGACTGAAAAAAAACACGGTCAGGTGCCAGAAATGGCCGAGCTTATTAAATTGATAGAAGCTCCATCCAAATTTGAAAAAGATGCCAATATTGCTTTGCGTAACCGCGCCATGCTAGAAACTCTATTTGCTACTGGAATGCGTATCTCAGAATTATTGTCTCTCAAGCGTCAGCAGCTTGATCAAACTGGACGAATTTATATTATGGGTAAAGGTAAGAAACAGCGTTTTGTCTATTTGACAGCTCGAGCCATAAATTTTATTAATGCTTATCTTAAAACTCGTCATGACGACGCGCCATATCTATTTATACCCTACCGCGGCCGCAATAATAGTGATAAACACAAAAAAATATCTACCAACTATTTGCAGTACAAAATAAAACGCTATCGCGAACTCCTCTCTATCAATATACCAATTTCAGCTCATTCGCTCAGACATGCTTTTGCTACCTATTTGGCAGAAAATGGTGCCAATCCAGCAGCAATTCAGATACTACTAGGTCATGAGTCACTCGACACTACTACTCGCTATGTTCATGCCTCAGATAGATATGCTGAGAAGGTCCACACTAAGTTTCACCCTCTTAAAAAATAGCTAATTCTAGCTAAAATAGGATTATAAATTTGACAAATATTATAATATATGCTTAAATATATAAGCTGTGGACCTTTGATGGTCCTTTTTTGGAACCAAATGGTTCTAAGAGGTCTCGAGGTCAGAGCAATCACAAGTCCTGTCTGAAGGGCAAACTAGGAAGGTGTGCCTATGACGACCTGACTTGGGGGTCGCGAACGAGTCAATCTCGATCGCGACCCCCCTTTTTTTATATCAAAATTTAGCAAAAAAATAGGGAGAGCTTTACGCACTCTCCCAGCACATCCGTGTGACTGATGTCAGACAAAGATGTTGGCGTCCCGCAAGCGGGATTATGGTGAATCCTCGTCAAGCCGCGATTCTAGCTACAGTTTGTCTTCTGAACAAATTCAGAAGGTCTATAGGAGAATAGCACGAGCCACAAAGATTTGCACCCGAAACGAACGTTGACATTGCCCTGAAGAGTCAGAGCAAAAAGTAAGGTACCATAAAAAAAGCCCTTTGTCAAGGGCTTTTCTTTTCTTTATATTAAGTAAATTTATGGTAGATAATTAAGTGGATTGACTGGTACGCCATTTAAACGAATTTCCAAATGAAGATGAGGCCCGGTGGTAAGAGGTCCAGAACCGTTGGTGCCTGGCATACCGCCACTATAACCTATGATATCACCTTTGGATACAAATTGATCTTCAGTACAAGATATAATATTTATGTGTCCATATACAGATGATAAACCATTACCATGGACTAGCATAATATAGCTATAGCCGGTCTTTCCGCCGTCCCTTGTCTTGGCCACATAGCCTGACTCCACTGCTCGGATAGGTGTTCCTTGTGGAGAGGCAATATCAATAGCCGGATGTTCAAAAAGATTACGGTATGGATAATCTGGATCATGAAAATAAGATGTCACACGTCGTGAAGCAACCGGCCACATCAGGCCATCACTACTGATACCTTCAAGTTGTAATTGACGATTAAGTTTTTCTCGGGCTACTTTTTCTAAATAAACAATGTCGTTATTTACTTGATCCTGATCTTCTTTGGCTTGTTGTAATAATTGTTGATATTTTGATTCTTGTCCGCGAGTAGCAATCATCAGCTGATTTTTAGCAACTTTTTGGTCATCCAAAGAGCCTATTTTGTTTTCTAGTATACCTCTTAGAGCGTCAAGTTCTGATTTTTCACCTTCCAAATTCTGCTTATCAGTATCTAAGGCTATCATTATTTTTTTTAAGTCCTCTACTCCGGATACAATGTTATCCTGCATATTTTCCAAACGATCCAAATCAGCCAAAAAATCGCTAAAGCTATTATTTAGGACTAAAATTTCTATAGTAGAATTTTTTTGCTGTTGGCGATGGAGCTGTCTCAATATCTCAGACAATACTTCTTTTTGTTCGTTGATTTCATTTTCTTTGGCTTGGATTTTTAACTCGGTATTTTCTATTTTTAGATTGTAAGTTTCAATCTCTAATTCTGCAGCATCAATCTCTAAATTTATTTTAGCAATACTGTCATTTAGGGTGCTTATTTGGTTGGAAAGGCTACCAATTTCACGCTGTTTGGCAGCTATATTTTTTTCATAAATTTCTACCTGTCGTTTTAGCTCTTGTATTTCAGATCTTTTTTCATTGATATCCTGGTTAATTTGCCAAGTTTCCACAGATTCTAGGTTATCTAGAGTATATTCAACCGCTAAAGTGTTGTTTTTTGGGAAAAAAATAACACCAGCCAAAAAAATGGCTAGGCCAAAGTAAATAATATTAATGGTTTTTATTTTTGTCTGTAGCATGGTTTTATCAGCATGTTTATATTATAACACATTCTACTGATATTTTCTAGGACATTTTTTTTATGGCTAATTTTATCCTAGACAAGCTTTCCTCTTTGCCCAAAAATTCTAATATCTCGGTTGGCGACGGGCTTTTGTCTAAGCCTGATGTAGCCACCCTAATTGGCCAGAAAATATCACCGGGTGAAAGATTATGTTTTTTGGCTATATTTTCCAAGGCATTGTTAAGATTATCTAAGTACCAGTCACTGTGAGATATTTTACCCAATACGCCCAGCGATAAATTGAGTCCATTTTTGGTTTTTTCCCAGTCACTTTTTTTAAATACCAAAAGCTCGGTTTGATATTCTGGCAATTTAAATAAAAATTTGGACATATTGCCAAGTTCGGCAAGATTGTTTATACGGCTGCCAAATAATTTTAAAATATCCTTGCTACGATCAGGATGGTCCAAAAAATTAGCAGTTTGCTCTAGTAGCTGTTCGTATCTTTTGCCAGCTTGTTTGATAATCAGGCGAATATATTCGGCATTAAACCAATTTAGTTTATTTACATCAAATATAGCGCCAGATTTATTTACTTTATCCAAAGAAAAATTTTTCACTAGCTCACTGAGCACAAAAATCTCTTGGTCGTTACCGGGGTTCCAACCTAACAAAGAAACATAATTTAATAGCGCTTCCGGCAGATAGCCTTTTTTCAGATAGTCCTCTACTGCCACATCACCTTGTCTTTTGGAAAGTTTTGTTTTGTCAGGGTTGAGCAAAAGCGGTAAATGGACAAAATTTGGTTTTTCATAGCCTAGAGCATTATATAGCAAAACATGTTTTGGCAAAGAAGGTAGCCATTCTTCACCGCGAATAACATGAGTAATTCTCATATCATGGTCATCTACTACATTGGCCAGATGATAAGTCGGGAAATTATTTGATTTTAGTATTACAAAATCATCTAAATCTTGAGTTTTCACAGAAATTTTGCCATATACTTTATCTGTTGCTTCCACAATCTGCTTGTCAGGTATTTTGAACCTTACTACTGGCTTTATTCCGGAATTAATTTTTTGTTGAATTTGTTCGCTAGTCAGATTGCAGCAAGCCCGGTCATATTTTGGTACTTGTTTTTTGGCGCTGAGATCTTCACGTAATTTTTCCAATCTTTCTGGTGAGCAAAAGCACAAGTAGGCTTGGCCGCTTTCAATTAACTTATCGGTGGCTTTGCGGTATAGTTTTAATCTAGTGGATTGGACTACTATTTCATCATCAAAATCAAGGCCCATATTTTTTAGGACTTCAATTAATTTTTCTTGGGCGCCTTCTACTAAGCGCTCGCGGTCAGTATCCTCTATTCTCAAGAAAAATTTTCCCTGTTGATTTTTGGCAAATAAAAAATTGTATAGGGCAGTGCGCAAGCCGCCGATGTGTAAAAATCCAGTTGGGCTGGGGGCAAATCTAGTTCGTACTTTTTCCATGTTTTTTTTGTTTATTCTTTAAAATTCTGTCTTTTATTATAAGATAAGGAAAGACCATTACTGCACGATTTATCCTAAAAATTCGCGAAGGTTGGCGAAGTAATCGCCAAAACCATTCTAGTCCTAGACTACGAAAAATTTTGGGTGCCCGCTTTATTTTACCAGACATATAATCAAATGTCCCGCCTACACCTACTGCTATTTTGACACTAGGAATTTTTGAGATGTTTTTATTTATCCAAATATCCTGTTTTGGTGCCCCGAAGCCTACTAGGATTATTTGTGGGCCGAATAATCTGGCTTTGTCCAGGGCAGTTTTTTCATCAGCTACTTGAAAATCTAAGGCTGGGTATTTTTCATTTATTTTCATAAAAAATTTGTCGGGTTTGGTCATGCCTTTACTGTACAGACAAAACAAAATTTTATAATTTTTATTTACGGCCATGTCAATCAATATTTCACTGAGTCTGACACCAGTCAGTCTGTCGTCTAAAGAAATATCATATCCCAAAAACTGCAGGGCCATAATAATACCAGAACCATCAATTGTGCTGAGACTGGCGTTGTTTATAATATCTTTGAATTGGTCATTTTTGCGACTAGCCACCACAAATTCCGGATTGGCGGTTACTATCTGATGTTGCTGGTAAGAAGTCAAAAAATCCTGGAGCTTTATTTTTAATATGTGCTCTGGTATAGTCTGAACTTTTATATCTAAGATTTTATATTCTTTCACCTAATTAGAGCAGTTAAAAATTAATTAAAATTGTGTGTTTATAAATTAAAACTTTGTAAGACAGTATATTCTGGTCCCAAACGACTCAGGGAGCTTTCTTGTAAATCAAAATGTGAGCAATTAAAAGATTTTTGTATTTGCCAGCTCAAAAAATCTTCAAATTCAGAAAAATCAGCACTTTTTTTGACACGAGCGACAGTAACATGGGGTCTAAAGTTTCGGATTTCTTTGTGAGCTAAGCCAGCGTCAAAAAGGCGCTCCTCTATCTCTTGGTATAATCTAGTGAGATTTTCATTTTCTTTTAGGGATATAGCCAGTATTTTTGGCTGGCGTTCGTTAAATATTATAGTTTTTTCTATTTCTAATTCTAAAAATTCAAAATTTGTCTCTATATTTTCCAAAACGTCTATCAAGGCCGGTATATTTTGTAGTGGTGTATCCCCCAAAAATTTGAGAGTTAAATGTAGCTGTTCTTCAGGTATAAATTTTATTTTATCCCCAGGCAGATTTAGGTTTTGTATTTTTTTGCTAATATCTTTGGCAAGTACCGGGTCTAGGGGCAAAGATATAAAAAGTCGTTTGTTTTCCATGCCCATTTAGAAATCAATAGTTATTTTATTTTATCCCAGTATTAGCTAGTATTAGAATTTTTTACTGGACATACTTTGATTTTAGCTTATTGGCCTTTAAAAATCAATGGTCAGATGTTGATTTTTTTGCTATAATAAATAAACTAAAAATAATAAATAACCTAAAAACATGACTTATTTTTTCAAGAAGAAAATACCAATTTTAGCTTTGTTTTTCTTTATATTTCCTATTTTTGCTCAAGCGGCAGTAGATTATAATAATATTGTCTCAGATGCCGAGTTCAACAATTATCAGACAATGGATACTGATGATATACAAACTTGGCTAGAGTCAAAAAATAGTTATTTGGCTGATTATACATATATGGGTAATAATCCTTCACCTAGTCAACTGGCACTTGATCCTGATAAAAAGTATTTTAAGACTAGGACAGCGGCCGAGATTATATATAATTCTGCCCAAGAGTCAAAAGTAAATCCACAATTTCTCTTGACTATGCTAGAAAAAGAAATGAGTTTGATAACCGACCATGATATTGTGGAAAACCAACTTAAATATGCTATGGGTTATGCTTGTCCTGATAGTGGAGGTTGTGACTTTCGTACTAGCGGATTTGGTAAACAAGTCAGAGCAGCTGCTCAACAATTTAGGTGGTTTGTAGACAATATCTATAGTTACAACTGGAAACCTGGTCAGCCGGCTTGTGCTGATGACCCAAATCCATTTTTGCCCTGTACTTCAAAAGGTACAGTAGTCACTCCGGCAAATGCCATCACAGCCGCTATGTATCTTTACACTCCGCATGTGCATGGCAATAGTTTGTTTGCCACTTTATGGTCTCAGTTTGGTTTTGGTGGTGAGCCAGGTGAAATAATTCCTCCAATCATAACATTACTTGGTATTTTCCCTGACGGGGCTTTGGTAAAAGCCAAAGATAGCCAGGACGGCACAATATATTTAATTGAAGATGGCCAGAAAAGAGCCTTTGCTGATATGAGCTCGCTTATCTCCAGATATGACCCAGCCAAAGTCTTATTGATTGACGGGCAGGATCTAAACAATTATGAAAACGGAGCCCCTATTGCCCATGCTAATTATTCTGTACTTGAATCACCAGCTAGTCAAAAATATTTGATAGATGGTTTGACTAAACGCTTGATAGTGTCTGACGAAGCTTTCCGTCAACTAGGTTTTAATCCAGCTGAGGTAGAACCAGTCACTGATATTGAATTAGCTTATTATCAAAACGGTGAAGATCTAGCAACTAACGCCAGTCCGTTTGAAGAAATATGGCAGGCCATGGACAGTGAAACTTATTATTTAGTAAAGGACGGTAAAAAACACCAGATAATAGATGCGGAAATAATAGGTTTGAACTATCCAGAACTGGAAATAAAAGTAGTGACTGCTAAGACTTTGGAAGAAACTCCATTATCTACCCCAATAAAACTGGCTGATGGCACCTTGATTAAAAAAGATACTGACAGCAGTGTATATGTAATATCAGATGGCTATAAACGTTGGATACCTGATGCTTATACTTTTGAAAAACTAGGCTATTCTTGGGTTAATGTTAAAACTGTATCCACCAAACTGATGAATTTACACAAAATTGGTGAGCCATTACCAAGTCAAGAATTAACCTCTGTTAAATAAATTTAATGATTAGTTTTGCAGCCTTTGTCCCTCATTCTCCGGTTTTGATCCCAGAGGTGGGCAAAGAAAACATTGATAAATTAAAAGATACTATAGAGTCTTTGAAGCATCTAGAGAATGATTTGTATTCTGTAAAACCGGATGTTTTATTGGTAATATCCCCACATGCCAACAAAAAAGGTGGAGATTTTTTTACTATCAATCAGTATCCAAATTTAACAGTCAATTTTAAGGACTTTGGTGATTTGGTGACCAAAATAGATTTTGGCAATGAGATTGGCTTTGGCTATAAAATTAAAGAATCATGTGAAGAATTTTTTCCTTTGATTTTGACTGCCGATAGGGATCTTGATTATGGAAGTTCTGTGCCACTGTTTTATCTGGCTCAACATTTACCCGGAGTAAAAATAGTTAGTGTGGGATATTCTAGCTTGTCATATGAAGACCATATAAAGTTTGGAGAAATAATTCGTCGTCAGATTAATCTATCTGATAAACGAATCGCTGTAATTGCTTCTGGTGATTTGTCTCACAGGCTTCATCAGGATTCTCCGGCTGGTTATTCACCAAGGGCGCAAGAATTTGATCAAACACTTATCAAACTTTTGGAAGAAAAAGATATAAGTGGTGTGATACATATAGACCCTGAGCTTATCCAAGAGGCTGGTGAATGTGGACTTAGATCTTTGATTATACTTTTGGGAATAATAAAAGAGCTCAACTATCAACCGGAAAAACTGAGCTATGAAGCGCCGTTTGGTATAGGATATTTAGTTGAGCATTTTAAATTCTAATTTAAAACCCGCCGAGAGAAGCTCGGCGGGTTTTTTGGTAATATAATTTCAAAAATCAAAAAGTAAAATATAAAGAAAAACCCATACTGCGACCAGAAAACTAATAACGACGTTAGCTCGTAGCTTATCAATACTTAATTGATCATGCATTTTTCGGTCATATGTTTTTATAAGAGGAATAATGAGAAAAATTTGCAAAATTAGAATCACCAGTTGAACTTTTGTAAAAGGCCCCATTTCAGACCAATCAAAAATTTCAAAATGCCTTATTAACAGGTATGGAAAAATACCAAGGACTAAACTAATTAATAAATACCAGATTATTTTTAAAATTTTTCGTTCTTGTTCTTGAGTCATTTATTTTTTATTAGCAATTAATTTAAAAAAATATTTCCATTTGTCGCCTCCTTGTGCCAACTCTTTGGTGTCATCTAGACATTTTTCTACAAATACTCGGTCATAGTCTTTGCAAATTTTAAAGACCGAATTGCGTTTGAAATTTGGCACGCCCAATTCCTCTATAATTTTGAGAGCAAAATCTTGCCACTGGTAGGCCGGGGCTTTTTTTATGTCTTTTTTATCTTTGAATATATCAGCTATTTGTTGCATATTAATATATTAGCAAATAAATGTTTTTTAGTCATTAGTGGTCTGTCCTGTAAGTCATATAAATAGTTGTTTAGGATTGACAAAAAAGCAATTTTATATTATAGTATTAGATATGCTAAATATTGCTAAATATCCAGATTCAATTTTACGTAAAAGAGCTAAGGAAATTAGTGAATTTAATGATGATCTGAAAAAATTGGCTGAGCAAATGTCTGAAGCTATGTATCAAGACGATGGTATTGGCCTAGCTGGTCCGCAGGTGTCTAAAAGCCTAAGAATAATTGTATTGGGTCTTGGTCAAGGAAAATATAAGTCTTATATAAATCCTGAAATCACCTATCGCTCTAGAGATAAGGCTAGTAGTGAAGAGGGCTGTTTGTCGCTGCCTCAAATATTTGGCTTTGTATCTCGTCCTAAAAAAATTCATGTAAAATATCAAGACCTAGATGGTAATGTTGTCAAAGAAAAAGTAAAAGGTATGGATGCGGTAGTCATACAGCACGAGGTAGATCACTTGGACGGAATATTATTTATTGATCGGGCTAGTAAAATTACCAAAGGTCAGGAAATATTAGATGATCTAAAAAAGAAAATTGATGCTCAATCAAAATAACACTTTAACTTCACTTAGTACAAAAATAATTTTTTGGGGCACGCCAGAGTTTGCGCTGCCTTCTTTAAAATCTGTTCATGATTTGGGATTTTTGTCTTTGGTCATTACTCAACCTGATCGTCAGACCGGACGTGGTAAAAAAATGGCTAGCTCCCCTGTCAAAGAATATGCTTTGGAAAACAATATAGCTATTTTGGAACCAGAAAAACTGGATCAATCTTTTACTAATGCTCTCAAGAAATATTTGCCGGCTACTTTTTTGGTAGTAGCTTATGGTAAAATTATTCCTCAAGAAATACTCGATTTATCTCAGTTGCCAGCTATTAATATTCATCCTTCTATGCTCCCTGAGCTACGCGGTCCTAGTCCTATTCAAACGGCTATTTTAAGAGGTTTTGAGTCCACTGGGCTATCACTTATGCAACTGGACAAAAAAATGGATCACGGGCCAATTTTAGGCCAAATTCAGGTCAAAATAGACCCTAATGAGAGCTATATTGAACTATCGCAGCGATTGGCTATCATAGGAGCTCAAATATTGTCAGAAAAATTACCAGATTATTTGGCTGGTAAAATTAGTCCCCTACCTCAGGATGACGATAAAGCAACATATTGTAAAATGATTAGCAAAGAAGACGGGCGTATTGACTGGCAAAAATCTGCTCAAGAAATTCATAATCAAGTCAGAGCATTTTATCCTTGGCCGTCAGCTTATACCAAGCTGGGAGATTTGGATATCAAAATACTAAAAACAGAAGTAGTAGATATTGCTTTGACACCTGGTGAAATAAATAATGATTTGGTAGTTGGTACAAGTGAAAAATCATTGAAAATTTTGGAACTACAGCCAGCTAATAAAAAGATACTAAAAGCCGCAGAGTTTGTCCGCGGCTACTTTAAATATTTGTCTCAAAAATTTAGTTAGATTTGTTCATAGGGCATTCCAGATTCTTTTTTAGTATTTTAAATTATATGTTTTCATTATGATAGTAAATCGGGCAAAAGCCTGTTGAATATTTTCATGAGTTTTTTTAGCGCTAGCTATATCGTTGGGGTTGTAGTCAGACATATCAGCTAATACTTGGTCAATAATAATTTGTATTTTACCTGCTATAAGTTGTTTATCAGCGTCAGAAAATCTTTTTTTTATCAAAAAGTCTCTTCCCTCTAAAAATTTTTGGAGCTTGTGTCCAGTATTTATCAAACTTTGGACACTTTCTAAAATATTTTTACGATATTGTAATAGATCGGCAGATGTTTCTTTATTTTCGCTAGCTTCGCTTTCAATTTCAGCTCTCGGTAGTTTGGTATCGGCAATTCTTTGAAGATCATCAAGCACATTTGCAAAATAAAATTCCTTTTCCCGCCCACCCAAATCAGCCATCTTTTTTTCTTCGGCTATATTTTCAGACAGTGGTTTCATTTGCTCTAAAAGTGCGGATTTTTGCTTTTCATAATCAGCTGAAGTTTTATCTAAAGCCTGCAATTGATCGAGTAAAGTGTCCATTTCAGATTTTTTTGTTTCCAGTGGTACTTGTTCAAGGCTCATATAAAAAATATTAATTTTTTAGATAGCTAATCTTATTTTAGCAAATCCAGAGCTTTTTGCAATTGTAAATCACTATAAGGGTTATTTTCTACAATGTAATCAGGAGTAATGCCAACATCTTCTATAGAGTTTCTTTTGGCGGTTAACCATTCAAAGATAGTGTACTTGAGGGCGCTGCCATCAGCAAAATTTTGTAAACTCTGACCAGTACCTTTACCAAAAGTAAGCTGACCCACCAATTGAGCTCGGCCATTTTCCTGTAAAGCGGAGCTAAATATTTCTGCCGCTGAGGCAGTGCCGCCATTGACCAAAATTACAGTTGGTATATCTATTTCTTTGTCTATACGTGAAGTATATTGATAACTTATATTTGGAAATTCTTCAAAAAATATTGGTACACCTTCAGGCAAAAAGTAATCGGCTATATTTACCGAGGGGTCAGTGTAACCACCTGGGTTATTTCGCAAGTCAATAATAATTCCACGAGTATCATCTTTGATAAAATTATTTTTGATGTTGTCAAATTCAGACTTAGTGTTTAGCGAAAACATATTTATCTTTATATAGGCAATATTATTGTTTAACATTTTTGCGCTCACATTTTGAACTTGTATTTTTTCCCGGGTAATAGTCAAATCAAAATATTTGTTTTCACTTGGTCTATAAACATTAAGAGTTACTTCAGTGCCGGCGGGACCTTTGATAAGTTCGGTGGCATCTTCTAATAAGTATCCACTGATATCTACACCATCTACAAATAGAACTTGATCGTCAGGCAACAGCCCAACTCTTTGAGCTGGTGAGCCCTCTAAGGGGCTAATAATAGTAAATAGGCCATTTATGGTGTCAACCATAGCGCCAATACCCTCTACCTGGCCTTCTAGTCTTTCTTTAAATTGAGTATTTTTATTGGGTGTATAAAATGTGGTATATTGATCGCCCAGAGAGTCGGACATGCCTTTTAGTGAGCCATAAAAAAGATCCAAATCTTTTACTTTATCAGGTTTGAAAAAATTATTTTTTAGGGTTTCTTTGACAGTGTTATACATGCCAAAATTAATATCAAAGTCTGAGTTTAAATCAAATTCAGGATCTTTGGTAATTGGTATAGCATTGAGTTTGACTGTCGAAATATCTAAAGCTAATTTTTGGATAGTAGCAAAGCCATCTTTACCATTTTGTAAATAGTATTTTTTTAAATCTATAGGATTGATATACCAAGCTTCACCCTTTTCATCAACTTGAATAAGTATTTCACCTCTATTGTCATAGGCCTTGTTGTAGTCAGATGATATTTTATCTAGCTCGATGTTGTGAGTGGCTTCGCCGATTTTTTTGAGTAGTTTGGAGACACTGACACCATCTTTTATTAAATACCTTTCTTGACTAGTGGGCTCAATATACCAATAGCGGTGTTGGAAATTATTGTCCTCTACCAAAAAACTGCCGACATAAGTTTGTTTTATCTCACTGGCATTTGGACCGATAGCAACAGTAACGGCTTTGGCAAATTGTGCAAAGACTATTAGGCCAAAAAAAGATAGTGAAAAAATAAAGACTTTTTGTTTTATTTTAATCATATATTAAAATTAATATTTATAAATTTTTAATTATCAAGATGATTTTTTTCAGTTACCCAAAAACCAAGATATTTGCCAAGCATCAGTCTGGTCTGGGCATCAACAGCTGGGATAGAACCAAAAATTATCATGGTCACCGGAAATATCAGCCACTGGACAAACATCAGTAAATATCTAAAAATTTTTGAACTGATTTTTCTGTCAAAGTTTTTTGGCATGGGCGGCAATATAATAACACTCATAATAGCGATTAGGAAAATACCAATCATACCAAAACGCATAATTTGCTCCAGTACTATTGGGGCATTTTGGGTCAGGACATTAGTCAGGTTTTGCTTTTCAGCTACCCAGAGCGGTAAATAGCCCATAAACATTACAAGGATTGGTACTGTTGCCCAAGAATATATTCCTTCAGTTTGATTCCACACATATATCCATTTTTTACTGGCGGGTATCATTTTATTTTGTCTAAACCTCCAGACCATATAAGGAAAATGCTCTACTCCGTAGGCCCAGCGACGCATTTGTTTATATTGATTTATCAAACTGCGTTTTATCTGGCCAACATAGACTGTATTCATAGAAACTGGTATATGCATAGGCTCTACTTTGTAGTCACCATTATATTTTATCAAGCACTGCAAAAATATACGCGAGTCTTCCGTGACAATATTGTTTTGCCAAAATCCGATATCTACTAGTGCTTGCCAGCTCATAGAGTGAGAAGAAAAAGTAAAAAGTCTGTCAGGACGAGCTAGATCTGTCAGCAACCAAAAAGTAGTGGAGTTGGCTACCACCCGAGTGATAATATCAGACTGCCAGACGTTGTTGTGATAAAAAGCCATAGGCTGGAAACTGACTTTATAAGGGTTTTTGTGGGCTAGAAATTTATGGGTCAAATAAGCAAAATAATCCGGATGAGAAATAGTATCAATGTCAAAAGTAGAAACAATTAACTTTTTATAATCAAATCCCTGATCATCAATATATTTTTTGGTTTCATATCCAGCATAATATAAATTGGATCCCTTGCCTTTTATCTCCCCTTCTACATTGTCAGGGTGGATAGTGACAAGTATTTTGTGAAAATTTTCAGAATATTTTTGGATTATTTGGTCAGCAATTATTCTAAATTGGTTTTCATATCTTTCTTCTCCGGCTAAGACAATAATCATTTTTTTATGGTCATATTTTGTCTTGTTGACCAAGTTGTCAAAAGTAGTATCTACTATTTCAAAAGGCTCACCGGCTGTCGGCAGAAATATAATATGATAATACTCGGGCCAGTGTTTGTGGGTGGTTTGTAAAAATTTCCACCAGTCAGTCCTGATTGCCTGGCGATATTTGAACCAGCTCATCAGCAAAAATATCAGCATATAAAGGACTCTCAAGACAAAGTAGACATCAAAAACAATAATAAAATAAATAGCCTTGAGCGGTGCTAGAAAAGACAGGGATATAGCAACTATAAAAGTTGTCCAAACCAAAAAGCCTGGTAATATTTCTAAGGCGCGGTATTTATAATAATCCTGATATTTTTTATTCATATTTGTAATTTTTGGCTTCTATACCCACGGCTTGAGAAATATGTTTAAAGTTATTTTTAGCCAAGAGCTTATCCAGGCCCAAATTTATATTTCGGATTGTAGTTGGCCCTCCGTAGATAAATCCGGTAGCTACTTGCAGGAGCGAAGCGCCGGCTTTTATTTTGGTATAAGCATCTTGAGCATCAAAAATCCCGCCAGTGCCGATTATTTTAAATTTATTTTCGCAGTTTTGGTAAAGATAGGCAATTATCTTATCGGCCTTTTGCTGAATAGGAAGACCAGAGACGCTGCCCGGCTTGGACTGATTTGGTGATTTCAAAGTAAGTTGGCTTTTATCTTTGGAAAGATTAGTAGCTACTATAGCATCAATTTTATATTTTTTAACCAGACTTATAATTCCGTCAAGTTCATCTTTGTTTAGGTCAATGCCAATTTTTATCCAGATTGGTTTTTTATGGGTATTTATTTTGGTGATTTTTGTCAAAATTGGTTCCAAGAGTTCGGGCTTTTGTAAGCCACCAAAATTTTTGACATTTGGACAGCTCAGATTGATAGTAATTATATCAGCATATTTCCCCAGGATATTAAATGATTTTTCATAATCTTGGGCTGCTTGTTCCATAGGCGTGTCATTGCTTTTGGCAATACTAATTGACCATAGTCCTCTACTCTTTTTGACATTAGCCAAAATCTCGGCTGATTTTTTGGCTCCCAAATTTGATAAGCCATAATTTATAACTAGACCTTTATCCTGTTTTAGACGCCATAGTCTGGGTTTAGGATTGCCTTTTTGGGGCATATAAGTAATGGAACCGAGTTGGCACCAAGCAAAACCAAAACTAGACCAGGTACGCGGGGCCTTGATATTTTTGTCCATTCCAGCTGGTAGCCCTATAGGAGTACGGAAATACAAACCAAATAATTTTTGTCTCAAACGCGGTGTGGTCGTACCTAAGACATGGAATAAAATATTATTTAAAAAATTTACTTTATTATAAATTGACAGATAAAAAAGCGCCAAATCATGAGCAAACTCAGCTGGGGTCAAAAATAGTATTGGTCTGATTATTTTTTTGTAAATCATATTAGCTGTTTACCATTTTCATGATAGGCAATTGTTTTGTTTTTTATAGCTTTACTACAGGCGTTCAATTTACTGCCCATTGTTAGGCTGAGTAATTTTTTGGCACTATTTATATTGACAAATTTAAAATCTAATAATTCACTATAGGGAAGTTTTATTTTGTTTATTTGTTTGGTTGATAACCTGCCGCCATAAAACAGAAAAAATAAAGCTTCATTTTTGTAGATATCAAATTTTTTGTATTCTACGGATATTAATCTCAAATTTTTGACAGTTAAGTCTAACTCTTCTTTTGTTTCTCTAATGGCAGCGGTCAGGGGTGATTCATTTTTGTCTACAGTGCCACCTACCAGAACCCAATGATCTTTATAAGTTGGTTTTACAAGTAAGAGTTTGTCTTGGCTATCAAAAAATAAAGTACCAACAGATATTCTCTTCTTATCCAAAGAGTTATAGTATTTTTTATTTTGCTGGTAAGTATATTTTTTCATATTTATATATATTCTTTTATACCCACAAATTGATAACCTTGTCTTTGACTGTCTTCAATGTACCTTTTGATCATCTTCAGAGTTTGTTCTGGAGGATATACTTCTCCATTTTCAATATCTACTTCGTCTTTGCTCAAAGGTATGCCTTGATCAGTCATAGCCCCGATGTGAAAGAGCCTGATTTTGCCGTGGCCATTATTTTTTAGAGCTCGGGAGAGTAATTTTTTGGAGTCTATTTTTTTACTTGGCGGTATAAACAAAACATCGTATGGATCGGCATGTATGATATCCAGATTCATAGCTTGGAATTCACGCAGACTATCGACAGTCGCATGCACTCCGGCCATTCTACTTAGTTTTGGTTCTTGACCACTAACTTTGGTTATTAGGTCTTTGGTTTTTTTGACATCCCCCAAATCTTGTCTGGGACCGATAAATCTTTTGGCGTATTCACGCGGATTTTTCATGGCCTCAGGCGTTGGTAGACCTTCTTGCGACCATTCATGTACTCCTATTTCATGGCCTTCATCAACAATTCTTTTGACAATATTTTCTCTGGCTGGTATTTGTGAACCAACAAGAAAGAAAGTAGCTTTGATATTTTTTTCTTTTAAAATATCTAGGAGCTCTTCTGTTTCTTCGTTTGGACCATCATCAAAGGTAAGGGACATAGCTTTTTGACCGGCCTGCTCAATATCGTGTAATTTTTCCGGATTTAATTTCCAGTGTATTCTTTCTCCTTTTAGCCATTCAGGCAGTGCGCTCCTCTCCAGAAACCAGCTGATTTTTTTTACCAGAGCGCCCAGACCTAGAGCTTTGAGCATCTTCAGTCTATCTTGGCTTGCTTCAAATTTGCCGGGCTTACCTAGAATAGCTTTTATGGTATCAGGATCAAGTTTGAAAAGATTACTGATTTGTATCTGATTATTTTTCGGTGAGTAGACAATATCCTCTTTGAATGTTTTTGGATCAATAGTTTCGAAATCTTCCCAGCCTTCAGGAAAGTCTATATTATTGTCCTGTAAAAAAGCTAATATTTTTTCCTGGATAGCAAGTAGTTTTTCTATCAGCTCTTGGGAAAATTCATTGGAGTTTAGCTCATTTATTTTTTTGTAGCTGCTGTCATTTTGATTTTCAAAATGTTGAATTACATAAAATGACCGACCGGCTTGTGTTGTATCTGACGGCATACCTTCAACAAAAAATGTTTTTGGCAATAAATTTTCAAGTTGAGCCTGCATTGATTCATAAAATCTTTTTAATTCCACAAAGCTTTGATGGTTTCTGCCTTCGGCGTTAAAATATTCGGTGATAATATTTTGGGAATCTGAAAATTCTTTTTGTTCCGTCTCTAAAACGTCGCTAGTTTTGTCAGGCGTCCCTAAATTATGTAAACTAAAATCAGGATCTTGTTTGATGCTATTGAGCTCCCCTCTAAATGGATGTTGTATTTCGCTGTTATTTTCAAAACTCATATTTATATATTTTCTAAAGTATAAGTATCTATTGCCGGCTCTTCATAAGGATGAACTGATTTAATGGCTTGGATCACATCTCTAGCTTTATCATAAGTACAAATTACCTCAATCCGCTCCTCCTCTACTTCTTCCAATTTATCAATTTGCCCTATGGCAGGTTTAGCATTTTTTAGAGGCTTAAATCTGCCAATGCCACTGCTAGAAAAACTGGTATGACTATAATTACCAATTTGACCGGCGCCAGCATTGGCCATAGCCTCTCTTATTTTATCAGTCGAGCCAATGGGTGTAAAAACTATTATTTTGACATTTTTAGGCATTTTTATATTGACAAATTTTATTATTTATAATAATACTATACTGTTAGTAACCATTGGTCAGTTAACCAAGGAAAAAGAGGTGAATCATGCGCTGTAATTACTGTCTTTGGTCTGATGACAAACATCATGATGCTTGCCCAGCAGTCCTGCTGACTGGTAAAGAACGTTGGGACTCTGGTTGGAACGACGGTCGCGATGGTCTACATAAGGCCTCACAAGATTTGACCTACCTGTTGGGTTACAAAGTTGGTGAGATTGCCAAGGAAGAAGCCAAAAATGGCCATCCCAAGTAGTAATTTCTTAACTGATGTGTACATTGCATTAGCATTCGGTGCCTTGCCGTTTGGTGGGGCACTCTTTTTTTATTTTAATTTACGCTCATAATAGTTTTTATTTACCGTGACATTTTTTATACTTTTTACCACTACCGCAAGGGCAAGGGTCATTGCGCCCGACTTTTTGGCCTTCATCATCACGAGGTTTGGAAGTTTTGAGGGGTCCCTGCTTATCCCTATTTTGGACTTGTTTGGCATAAGCACTGTAGCCGGATTTTTGCTCATCAAAATTCTTTTGAGCTTCACCTGGTCTAGTTTTAGCAAACGAGCTTCTGGCTAAATTTATTTTGTAAATTGAATAAACAATTTGTTTGCGGATTGAATCAAGTAGGTTATTAAATAAGTTAAAAGCTTCACGTTTGTATTCTACTAAAGGATCACGCTGTCCATAGCCTTGTAGGCCAATGCCCGTACGCAACTTGTCCATAGCCGTCAAGTGTTCTACCCACAAGCTATCAATGCTGCGTAGCACTATACCGCGTTCTATCAGCTGCATAGCTGTCCAGGTGTCATCTGTCATTTCTACATTTTGATTGATGGTGTCAGTCAGGTTTAGATATTTTTCTTTAGCAATATTCTGGATATATTCAATCAGTTTGTCGCGAGTTTCATGAGAATGGTCTTTTTTATTTGATTCCAAAAGTTCTCTTATTTTATTTTCTTCAGTACTTTCGATTTTAAATATTGAATTGAGTGTTTCCAAAATTTCTTTGGGATCAAAATCGCCGTTGTTTTTTTCGGCCAAAGTATGGAAGGAAACAACACTTTCAATTTCTTTGTTTATATAGTCTAAAACAATATCTTGCGAAGTAGTTTTATTTTTGTGTTCTTTGTCAGAAAATATTTCCAGTAGCTCCTGACGGGATCGATAGACAACTTGACGGTGTTTGTTTATTACGTCATCATATTCTACCAAATGTTTTCTAATATCAAAGTTGTGACCCTCTACTTTTTTTTGGGCAGATTCAATAGAACCAGAGATCATTTTATTTTCTATCGGGGTATCTTCGGCAATACCAAGTCTGTCCATGATAGATTTCATTCTATCCGAGCCAAAGATACGCATCAGATCATCTTCCATAGAAATATAAAACTGGGATGATCCTGGATCACCCTGACGTCCGGCTCGTCCTCTGAGCTGATTATCAATTCGGCGTGATTCATGTCGCTCGGTACCCAAGACATGTAGACCACCTAGGGATTTTATTTCTTCATATTTGCTCTGGTTGTAAGGAGTACCACCGAGTATAATATCCACTCCGCGTCCGGCCATATTGGTGGCTACTGTGACCGCTCCTTTGCGACCAGCCTGAGCAATTATCTCGGCCTCTCTTTCGTGGAATTTTGCATTTAAGAGTTCGTATGGTATGCCAGCTTTATTTAAAAGTTCAGATAATTCTTCATTTTTTTCAATAGAAATTGTACCGACTAGAACTGGTTGTCCTTTTTCATGGCATTCTTTTATTTCTCTGACAATTGCTTTTAGTTTGCCGCGACGACTTTTGTAAATTCTGTCACCCATGTCATTTCTAGCAAATGGACGGTTTGTTGGTACAACAGTTACGTCCATGTGATATATTTTGGCCATTTCCTCTGCTTCAGTAGCGGCAGTTCCCGTCATGCCAGATAGCTTGTCATACATCCTAAAATAATTTTGAAATGTAATAGTGGCTAGTGTCATACTTTCACGTTGTACCTCCACTCCTTCTTTGGCTTCAATGGCCTGGTGTAGACCTTCGCTATAGCGACGGCCGGGCATCATGCGTCCGGTAAATTCATCAATAATTATAACTTCATTGTCTTTGACTACATAGTCTCTATCTTTTACAAATAAGGTTTTGGCTTTCAAAGCAGATTCTATATGGTGGACAGTTTCCAGTCCGTGAGTTTCGTAAATATTGTCTACTCCTAGGATTTTTTCCATTTTTCTGATGCCTTCTTCAGTCAAAGTGGCAGCTTTCATTTTTTCATCAATATTGTAATCCTCATTTTCAATAAGACTAGCAACCATTTGGGCAAATTGTTGATATTTACCGGTAGAGCTTTCAGCTGGAGCAGAAATAATCAGTGGAGTTCTAGCTTCATCAATCAAAATACTATCTACTTCATCTACTATGGCGTAGTGCAGGCCGCGTTGGACTTGCTTTTCTCGGTCCTGAGCCATATTATCGCGCAGGTAATCAAAACCAAATTCATTGTTGGTGCCATAGGTAATATCGGCTTGATAGGCTTCTTTTCTGGTGACTGGTCTCAAATAATCCATTACTACCTTGACACCCTGATCACGAGTTTTATCATCTTCTTCTGATTTGGGACTAGGGTCATAAATAAATGATGAATCGTGTCCTATCACACCGACCGACAGTCCCAAAAAATTAAAAATCTGGGCCATCCAAACCGCATCACGCTTGGCTAGATAATCATTGACAGTAATAACATGGACTCCTTTCTCCTCTAGAGCATTTAAGTATATTGGCAAAGTAGAAGTCAGGGTTTTACCTTCGCCGGTTTTCATTTCGGCTATTTGGCCTTGATGCAATACTATACCACCTAAAAGTTGGACATCATAAGGCTTTTGGTTGAGGGTTTTTTGGGCGGCTACTTTTACCAAAGCAAAAGCCGGTGTCAATACATCATCTAGCTTGGCGCCGTCTTTGATTTGTTTTTTAAGTTCTAGACTTTTTTCCTTTAGCTCATGATCAGATAAGCTCAGGAAGTCATTTTCTAGATTATTGATTTTATCTATTTGCGGTCTTAGGCTTTTGAGAAATTTCTCATTGGCATCCCCAAACAATTTGTCTAAAAATTTCATATTTATACTGAGTTAGGCCAAGTATTATTGGTGATTTTTATTCCAGAATTTTAATGATTTAAAGTAACGGGTGGTTTTTCTAAGACGTGAGACTTTTTTTTCTTTGCTTTTTACAATTTGTCTAGCCATTTTGTCTTGGACAATATCTACAGCTCTTCGGGCATCACTGTCAGTTTCTTTGACTATAATATTTTTTTGTCCAGGCATAGAAGCTATCACCTCTACTGAATATACTTCACCTTTTTTGTGGTGAGTATCACGACCTAGGTATACTTGAAAACTAATAATATTTTCTTGGTATTTTTCTAGAGCAGAAATTTTTTCTTCTAAATATTGTTGAAATGCTTGGGTTAGATCAAAATTTTGATTATGAATTTGAATCTTCATATTCCTCCTCTCCTCGTCTATCCATGATTTTTTTTACAATCAAGACGATAATTAATATTAAGGCGCCACCGGCCAACATTAAAAATGTTTTATCTTTCCAAAATGGCACTGCTTCAGCAACTGGGGTCGCTTCTTGAGCCGAGGCAGATTGAGCTAGTAGCAATAAAAATAAAATTTTTAATTTGTTCATAGTTTTTATTTTTTAATTTTTTATAAAATTAATTTAAAATTGCTTTGATACGCCTGACTCCAGCCGATGATGATTCTTCTTTGTTTATTTTGAAACCGCCCAATTCTTCAGTGTTGTCTACGTGTGGGCCACCGCATATTTCTTTGGAAAAGTCACCCATAAAATAAACCTTTACTTTATCGCCATATTTGTGTTCAAATACTCCGGTAGCCCCTATTTTTTTGGCTTCAGCTACACTCATTTCTTCAAAATGGACAGGTAGCTTTCTTTTTATTTGTTCATTGACTATGTCCTCTACTTGTTTTTTTTGCTCGTCAGTCATTTTGTCAGGATGGGAAAAATCAAAGCGTATTCTATCTTCATTGATGTTACTGCCTTTTTGCTGGACATGGTCGCCTAGTACTCGGCGTAAAGCTTCAAGCATCAAGTGAGCAGCAGTGTGATGACGTTTGGTATTGTGGCTGTCATCAGCCAAGCCGCCTTTAAACATGCCAGCAGAAGCTGTGCGTGATAATTCTTGGTGTCTTTTAAATTCGGTCTCAAATTCTTCTTTGTTTATTTGAATATTATTTTCTTTGGCCAATTCTTCAGTCATTTCCAAGGGAAAGCCATAAGTAGAAAATAGGACAAAAGCTGTTTTGCCATCAATATTTTTTTGTTTGTCAAATTCACGTAAACCCTTGTCTAAGGTATTACGAAATTTATTTTCTTCTTTGGCAAGCTCAGTAATTATAAATTCTTTATTTTGAGATAACTCAGGATAAGAATTTTGATAATTTTCAATTACTACTTCCGCTAATTTTTGAGAAAAATTATCTTCAATACCTATTTTTTTGCCAAGCCTAATAGCTCGTCTTATCAAACGTCTTAAAACATAGCCTTGGTCTTTGTTTGATGGACTAATTCCTTTGGGATCGCCTAGCAAAAATACAGCCGAGCGAATATGATCGGCAATTATTCTAAAACTCCTCTTGTCATCGGCGTATTTTTTACCAGATATATTTTCAAGTTGTTTGATTATAGGCTGAAAAAGTTCTGTTTCGTAATTATCATTTAAGCCGTTTATTACTGCCAAGGTTCTTTCTAGACCCATACCGGTGTCTATATTTTTTTGAGCTAGTTTTTCAAACTGACCATCAGCAGTTTTATTGTACTCCATCAATACATCATTCCAAATTTCCACCCAGCCTTTTTCTGATTCGTGAAATTCTGTAGGAGCATCTCCTGGGCCTGTCCAATAAAACATTTCAGTATCTGGTCCACAAGGTCCTGTTGTGCCAGCTGGTCCCCACCAATTGGCTGGAACCTTATCAATCATTTTTGGATCAACGCCAATCTCAATCCAGTATTTTTCTGATTCTTGGTCATAATCTTTTATTTCATCATTACCACCAAAAATTGATATGCCAATTTTTTTTGGGTCAAGTTTTAGAACTTTAGTCAAAAATTCCCAGGAATATTCTATGGCTTCTTTTTTAAAATAATCACCCAGTGACCAATTGCCAAGCATTTCAAAAAAAGTATGATGAGTAGCATCGCCTACTTCATCAATGTCTCCAGTTCTCAAGCATTTTTGAACATTAGCCAGTCGTTTACCTTCAGGATGTTTTTCACCCATCAGATAGGGCACCAAGGGGTGCATGCCAGCAGTAGTAAAAAGCACAGTTGGATCATTGTCTGGAACAAGTGAAGCAGAATCAATTATTTCATGGTTCTTACTTTCAAAATATTGGAAAAAATTGTCTTTTAATTGTTTGACTGTCATAGCAAAATTTAGTTTAAAAAACCATTATTTTCTAATGGTAAATCATTTTAAATTCTACTAAATTTAGGCCTAAAAGTCAACCCAGTTAAATGCCAAAAATTGGCAATTTTGCTAGCAAAATTATTTAACTGGGTCAATATTTAAAATTTGACAAATTGTACTGTTTTTGTTATATTTCTTTGTTGTTTATTGTCCTTATTCACCAAACCCTGAAGGGAGTCATAATGAAAGTCGTAGTGGCCGGAAATTTGATGGAAAAGCACACTCAAGTCTGTGCTCAGCTGGCTCTGCTTGATGATAATCTGGAGATTGTTATTTGTTGCGATGCTGACTGTACCAGAGCCTATATTGCTCATCATGCGGTGGACATGCTGTTTGTCACTCACGTTGATGGTTTTGCAGACCTACCTTTTTTGGCTATTAGGGCTGGTGTGCCCAGTGTGATAGTCCTGACCAATGGATTTTTCAGGCGTGAGTACACAGCGATTGCGGATCATTTTCCGCTAGGCTGTCTGCCAGATTCTGGTAACCAAGTACATTTTTTACGCATTCACACTGAGCCACACGTCTGTAATTGGCGTGAACTCTTTTATCAGGCCCAGATTGCCAGCGCTCACTAGTGCTGTAGTGAACCACCTCTATTGGGAAAGCTCAACAGAGGTGGTTTTAAATTTATAAATAAAAAAAGGCCCGGCCGAGCCCTTCAGTGAGATTGCCACCTGTTATAGGTCGCAATGTGCATGGAAAAGGCCCCGGCCGGGGTATTGGGTGGGTGCGTTCAGGTTTCCGCTCAGATCAGCTCCGCTCGGTTGAGCACTGTGGTCTATTTGACCTGATACGCACCCATCTAGTGGGGTGCCGCCGGCGGGTGGAGAGATGAACCTCCAACGATTTTCCGGAAAGAAGATTAGAATCCGGTTGTCGTTAGGTGCGTGGCGGTCCACTTGAGGCCCGCCGGCGGGCTTTTATATTGAAAAGATGTACAAATATTATGATATTATAGTCTAAAATATCTATTTTGTCAAGGATATGAAAAGACTCGCCAATGATTGACGAGTCGTGAGGTCGAAGGGGGTCGCACAAGGCAAGTCCATGCCGGCCGGCATGTGGTTGTGATATTTGCTGCCAGGATTGACAGCATACTAGCACAAGTGCGACCCCACATTGGTGGGCTCGTTCAACGCTTACGAAATCCTTGAACACCAGAGGGTTTGCCATCCTTGGCAGTGATTTGTATTGGCGCAGAAGGAGCCCATCTTTTTTTGTTAAAGCTTGTACGAGCTTGATAATATAATTGTAGAATATAAATAAATTAATTGTCAAGTTTTGATTTGACTTTTTAAGCTTCTTGAGGTATATATAGTACAAAATTTAGTACATAACACGTCAAAACTCTCAGCACTTTAAGGAGGTGCACCATGAGTAGCCTACTCTCGTCTAGGCAGTATGATGCTAGTCATTATTATGCACAGAGCTATGAAGCTTTTGTGCCTGAAAGTGACTTGTATCGCATTGCTTTGGCCTACCGGATTGCCAGTTTTGTCCATCGGGGCAAAACTCGTTGCGACAAGAAGACACCTTTTTTCCATCATGTCTTGGCAGTGACCGACATCAGAGTCAATGATATTGGCTTGCGGTGGACTCCCCTGAACCAACGGGTTGACGCCATTGTCAGTTGCCTTTTGCATGATGCTCGTGAAGAATGTCCAGATCTTGTTACCGAAAAATTTGTGACCATGGTTTTTGGCCAGGCGGTCAACAATATTCTTAATTTGGTAACCAAAACCCCTGGTTACAAAAGGGAGGTCTACTACAATAGTCTAATGGCCTGTTTGGATCCGGAACCAGTCACAGTTAAGCTGTGTGACAACCTGCACAATAGTCGCACTTTGGGTATGTGTCCGGAAAATTTTCAGCTCCGGCAAATCATGGAGACCGATCTGCACTACGTTCCTTTGGCCAATCATCTGATTAGCCTCTTGCCAGAAGACCGTAAATGGATTGGCTATTATCTCCTGGAAAGTCTGGAAGCGGTTTGCCGCTCCTACAAACGGGAGTATGGACCCCATGTTTTCCCCTAACGGGATGGCACAACCCGCCTAGCGCATGCTAGGCGGGTTTTCTCTGAAAATTTATATTTTGAGTATTGACCTAATGATAAGATATTAGTATTATTATAATAATCTTTGTTCTATCATCCACCACCACCGCAGAAAAAGGAGCTTGTAAGATGCCACACTACTATTGTAGGCATTGCAGTCACTGGGTGTGGCTAATCAACGAAACTTGCAGCAATTGTCTTTTAGCACCAAAGGTTGGTTGGTTGGCTTATCCAATAGCTACCAGAATTCCTCGTTTACCGCGTGATCTACGTCTCCTAGTCGAACAGACTGACGCTCAATCTGCTTGAAAGAGCGCTGTTTCCAAGAAATAGCGCTCTTAAGTTTGTGGTAAATATTTTATAAACAATCTTTAGTCTTATATAGATCAAGTGGGCTGGGTGCCTGACCAGCTATTATTTCATTTACTCTATCTTGACCCAATTTTTGTACAAAACAACTCTGCATCTCGGGCGTAATAGATGTAGGCAATTGGCTGACATCAATACCCATATTGTAAAGAGTTTGTTCTTGTTGATCATTCATATATGGATGATCATAATTTGTATTAGTATTTTTATCCACTGGTTTGTAGTCAGGGATATTTTGGCTGAGATAGCTATTTATCAATGAACCAAAAAATTTGTCTCGCAAACCGCCTGGGTTAGCAAAAAATATAGCTAGGGCAACCAAAATTATCAGCAAAATTAAGATTAATAAAGATTGGATGATTTTTTTCATAGTTTTTATAGTTTTATAGCCACTTTTTTTTATAAAATATATATAAAAATAGACTTATTATAAAAGCCGATATCAGTAGAATATAGCTAAAAGCAAAAGGGCTTTCAGCTAGTGGAAGTTTTACATTCATACCGTACAAGCTGGCAATGATTGTTGGTATAGTCATTATGATAGTAAAGGCGGTCAAAAACTGGATGACTTTGTTTAATCTATTGGTAAAGACTATCTGATATGATTCTCGTAAGCTGCGAATGCTTTTTAGATTGACCTGACAGA
The DNA here is from genome assembly GCA_018819405.1 of Patescibacteria group bacterium. Taxonomy (NCBI): domain Bacteria; species Patescibacteria group bacterium. The sequence continues at coordinate 743,687 of JAHJQF010000001.1, read as the reverse complement.
TATCTACTGACTGATGGATGTTGTTTATCATATCATCAAATAAGGCTTCGTCATCTTTGTACATGTCTAGGTAAGTGCCAGTCATAATATTTTCAAAAACATTTCTCATAGGTATCAAAGCTGCAATATACTGATTCAAAATATCTTCATATTTAACCAGAGCACCAATGTCAGAATCTTTTATACTGTCAATGTGTTTTTTTCGGGAAATGACAGCGTTGTTGATTTCTTTTATTCTGACGGTATATAACTGGGCAATTTTGAGAAGTAAAGTTATCAACAATCTAGCTCTTTGAGTAGTAGCTGAGGTCAGACCATCTTTGATGATGGATTTTATAGCTGGGTTTTCTGCCGGAGAAATAGTAATAAAATAACGACTAGTTATGACAAAGGTCATTGATTGGGTATATAAAAAGTCAGATACAGTACTTTGATCCTTTGGAGTCCTGACAAATACTATCAAACTATCTTTATGTCGTTCTATACGAGGCAACTCATTGATGTCCATGCTATCTTGGAGATCTATGATGCCCAATTTTGTCAATTTGGCAATTTTATTAAGATCATTATGATCAGTATTAACCAAATTAAGCCAAGCTCCCTCGCGGATTTTTTTAATTTTAGTAATGCGATTACTGTGAGCAGTTGAATAGTATATTTTTATCATATATACATTATACCAAAAAAATCAATTTATTGAAAAAAACAAAAAAAATGGTATAATTATATTATGTCAAAATATAATAAAAGTCGTGGTTTTACTTTACTGGAATTATTAGTAGTAATTGCTATTATTGGTATTTTGTCTACTTCAGTGGTAGTCAACCTTGGTATCACCAAAAAAAAGGCGCGGGATGCTGAGAGAGTCGCTGAAATAATTCAGATTCAAAAAGCTTTGGATATATTTTATTATGAATATGGCTATTATCCTAATCCGGAGTGTTATGGTCCAGCAGCTACAGTTATATGTAATTCTATTCAAGCTAAGATAAATAATGAATCCTGGATTCCTAACTTATATACTTACATGCCCGAAATAAACATCCCTTATGAACCATTAAATACAGGTGTTGTAGCAAATGACTATACTGGAGAAGCTTATGCTTATATTTTAACTCGCCATGGCTTTAATACTTTGCCAGCATCAGTAAGAAATGAAAAATATAAACAATTCTATTATCTTCTTTATAAGAGAGAAATTGGTCCACAAACAGATGATTGTAATGGCAATAACCTCTATTCAGCTTGGTCATGTGTGGGCGGTGGCAATATACCCGATATGCCCTAAAATATAAAAATTAGATAAAGTAAAGACCGGCTCCGAAGAGTCGGTCTATTTTTTGGGAGAGGCGCCGTTGTGGCGGTTGGTTGTTCGCGGAAAGACCAGTTCTCAAAGACTACCCAAGGGCAGTCACTCGGCTTGGTGAGAACGTTTGAGTCCCCAGCTGAGATTGTAGCAGTTGTCGGTCTTTCGTTGAAACCATTCCAACCATACAGCGCCTCAGTGAATTGTGCAATATATTTTAATATAGTATAAAAATCTAAATATGTCAATATCTATAACAGACCAGAATAAGCCCCACTTATAGTATTTATCATACTTGGCAGCATAAATATCAAGATAATTAGTGGTATTACAAAAAACAATAATGACAAAATCATACTCCAGATAAACATTTTTTTGACAGTCATAGCCAACTTATACATTTGATCAACCTTACTTTGTAAGTCCTCTATTTTTTGTTGTAGTTCTTTTTCCATATTTTTTTAATTATATTATTTATATTATAGCAATAAAATAGGTTCTAGACTACCATTGACAGATTATACAAAATAATATAATATAAATAATTATGAGAATAAATAATCATCAATTTAGCCAATTTTACTTTTGGTTTAGCCACTTATTTGCTAGGCGGTGATTTTTTATTTATATTTTGACTATTTAAAATTAATATAAATAACAGTTCGTCGCCTATCAAAGGCGGCATTTTTGTTCTCTTCAGATGGAGTTAGCAACAGGAGGCTAAACTATGTCTTGCCCCTTCGTCAAAAAACAAAAGGTCAAAAGCAACATCACTGGACGCATTCACGTAGTTACTGGTATTAGGCGTGATCCACCTCGGGAAAGAACCCTGGGTTGGGGCACGGAGATTACCCAGGATGTGTTTATCCAGGTGGATAATCAGCGTGATCGCAACGGTCAACCGCTTTGGCAGGGTTGGGGTTGCTTCAGGGAAGTCTGAGGCATATATAAGCCTCTGGTATTCATCTACCAGGGGCTTTCTTTTATTTAGTGGCTGTTATGACCCATTGACCAGATACATCAGTTTCCATCTTTATTTTTGAAAAATTTTTAAACATTTCAAGTATTTCTTTTTTAGTATAGAAACTATGAATTATTCCCTTTTCTGGCCCAATTAAAGGTGTTACAGTATTTTGGTCTATAATTTTATGTTTTTTGAAGGTCTGCCAGTTTTTAATACATTTTTTATCAGGAATAGTAATGAATGTTTTTCCTCTAGGCAATAGAGATTGATAAATTTCTTTTATTAGTTTATCTACGTCTTTTTTATAGCCATGATTGATAGTTGAAACAGATAATATAAGATCATATTTGTTTTTGATTATTTTCATATTAAACATGTCAGCTTTTTTTATTGTAGCTGATTTGTCACCCAAGATTTTTTTTGTCATTTTTACAGATGTGCTGCTGGCGTCAATTCCATCTGTATTGAAGTCTTTGGAAGCTAAATAAACTAAATATTTACCATAACCACAACCAATATCAAAAGCATATTTTTTTCTAAATTTTGTGTTCTTTAAAAGCTTTTTAAAAGTAGGATTAATCCCATTTATAAAACATTGCGGAATTACCCCGTCATTTATATCTCTCCAATTTTTTCCATTGGAGAAGTATTCTTTGTAAATTTTATCCCAATCAGGCATGATTTTATATAATAATAGCTTATTTTAACAAAAAATAAAATACCTAAGATTTTGTTTTGAAAATTAAACAGCTATCTATATTATATTTTTTAAAGTATAATACTAGCATATTAAATATATATATTATGCGTGTACCAATTAGAAAAGGCGGACAATATACTTTTATGAAATCAGACCCATTTATGACAGCCGAAAAATTAGCTGAACTTAAAGTCAGCTTGGAAAAATTGAAAAAACATATCCAACCAGAGCTGGCCAAAGAGGTAAAAAGACTGGCTCTGATGGGTGATTTTTCTGAAAATGCGGCATATCAGATTGCCAAAGGTAGGCTTCGCTCAACCAACGAAAGGATCAGTAGATTGACCAAACAAATTAGTAGCGCTCAAATAATAGAACCAAATAAAAAAAACCAAGTTGTCCAAATTGGTTCTGTAGTCACTGTAGAAGTAAATACTCAGACCAAAAACTTTCAAATACTCGGTTCCCTAGAAAGTGATCCAGCTAAAGGAGTGATATCACACGTCTCCCCTCTTGGTCAGGAGCTTTTGGGTAAAAAAATTGGCGATATAGTAGAGCTAAAAAGGGAAGATCAAACTATAAAATATAAAATTATAAAAATAAATTGAAAAAGTTTATTTGATTAATTTTATTACTTGACTATCCTCTACCAATAAGCCCTCGCCATCATTTAAAAAATATACCTTATATGGAGACAAAGAGGCGTATTTTTTTATTTCTTTTTCCTGTTCCTGATGTCTATTTAGGTGACAAAATACTTGAAACGGTACAAAACCAAAAGCAGTCAAATCTGTAATGCCATTTTTGTTGAAACGACTAGAGTCTTTCCAATTCATCATATCAGTATCAGGACACATTATGTATGAACCGGCACTAGTGCCAACATATACTTTGCCATCAGCCAAAAATTTTTTCAACGCTTCTTTAAAATTTGATTGTCTTATCTGTTTTAATAAATAATAAGTATTGCCACCCTGCATAAAAATAGCGTCTTTGTCTTTTAAAAATTCCGATATTTCATTGTCTGATTTGCCACTAATATCATACTCATGATAGTCCCAAGTTTTATTGTCTAAGGCCGCTTTGGTACGGACAAGATAACTGTCATCAGGCACGTCATTGCCGGCAGTGGTAATATAGGCCCATTTGACTTGAGATTTATCTTGGCCATTGATTTGAAAGTTAGTGTCTAATACAAAACTAGAATCCGAACCTAAAATTATTGTTTGTTTCATATATTTTATATAATATTTGCACTGGCAATTAATTCTCGGCCTTGGTAGACTGCCAAAATTTGGCCACTAGCTACGCCTTTTTGGCCAGTTTTAAATATAACTTTGTCTTTGTATAGAGTGACGTTTTGGGCAGCTTGACGGTATCTGATTTGAGCCTTGGTTTTTAATGGTAGTTTGTATTCTTTAGCCAGCCAATGAATAGCAGATATCTGGACAGTTTTGGTGAGTAGTTCTTCGTCATCACCTTTGGCCACAATTAGTTGGTTATTTTTTATGTTTTTTTTGGCTACATACCATGGTCCCCCAGCTAGATCCAATCCCCTTCTCTGACCAATGGTAAAATACCAAACGCCAGGGTGAGTTCCTAGCTTATTTCCTTTGGTGTCTACAATGTCCCCTATCTTTGATTTTATTTTTTGTTGCAAAAAAGTCTTAAGATCAATTTTGCCAATAAAGCAAATACCTTGGCTGTCTTTTTTTTCAGCATTAGGTAGTTTGGCTCGTTTGGCAATATGTCTGACTTCTGATTTTATAATATCACCAATTGGGAAAATAGCCTGAGACAGTTGCTCTTGAGTCAGACCGGACAAAAAATATGATTGGTCTTTGTTTGGGTCTTTGCCTCGCAGTAAATGATAGCCATTTTTATCTTCTTTTATTTGAGCGTAATGACCAGTAGCAATTTTATCAAAGCCAAGTTTTTTGGCCTGCTCTAAAAATAATTTAAATTTTATTTCATTATTGCACAGTACATCGGGATTTGGTGTTTGGCCTTTTTGGTAAGTTTTAAAAATATAATCAACTATTTTATCGTGATATTGTTTTTGAAAATCAAAAGTTTGGATGGGGATTTTTAGGTAAGTGGCCACTCTATAAGCCATTAGTCTGTCTTCTTTCCACGGACAATCACCTTTGATATTTACTTTTTCAGAAAAATTTTTCATAAAGGCGGCAGATACATCATAACCTTGTTTTTTTAAAAGATATAAAACAACGGCTGAGTCTACCCCGCCAGATAAGGCTACTAATATTTTGTCTGTTTTTTTGATCATAAACAAAAAAACTATACCATAAGGCCTAGTTTTTTGGCAATCCTTTGCCTCGGTCTTGACTAAAAAATATAGAAAATATATGCTATTACTTAGCTCTTGGTACCCTACAAAACCTTACAAGGAGGTCATAATGGCTCACTTGGACTACTCTGGTACAGTTTGTATTGACCCAGTTGCTTTTCAAGCGACCATCACTCTCAACAACATATCAGCCGAAGGCTTGGTCTTATTTCTAGCCAAGCGTGGCTGGCAAGTAGCTTGGCATGATTTGGATTATGATTGCCAAGTGGAGTGTCCTAGGGTGGTAGTTTCTATCAACCCTAGATACCCTCATCTTCAGGCCAAGCTTGAAGAAATGCTTGCAGACTTCATTGGGCTAAATACCAGCCTTTAGAGGGTGCCCGAGAGGGACAGGCAGCGTTTTTAGCTGATAGTGATACCAAACCACCTCTATTACTGATCAAACAGTGATCAGTTGAAAAAGACCCTTGCAATCACAAGGGTCTTTTTTCTTATATAAATTTAAAATGTTTTAAGGTGGGTATTATGTTTGGAGCCAAATTATCCGGCAGATTATCCAGATCAAACCACTTCCAATCACGTATTTCTTTATTAGGGAAAATATCTTCAATTCTTTTGGCCAAAAAATGCACCAAAATCACGTCTTGGCCATCTTTTTTTGTGTGAAACAAAAATGGTTTTTCATCCAGTATGGTAATATCAATTCCCATCTCTTCCTTCACTTCTCTTTTGGCCGCGGCTATAAGGTCGCTATCAAAGCTTTCTACTTTGCCACCGCAAAATTTCCAAAAGTTAGTATCACCATGGTTATTTAGGAGCACTTTATTGTCCTCTACTATCACTGGACCAGAGGCAATGATTATTTTTTGAGCTAGCATTTTTTCTTGGTTATTTTAAAGATCAATAATTTTTCTAAGGCTTTGTCCGCTAGAGATATTCTTTCTTTGGTGCGTCCATAAAGAGTAAATAGTCTTTCTCCTTTTTTGACGTGATCGCCATATTCTTTGTTTAGATAAATACCGGCTAGCTTATCTGCTGGAGCACCTAAAATACGAGCAATGGTATTGATAGCTTTATTGTCAGTAAAGGTAATACAGCCTGATTTTGGAGAATTATAATATTTTTTGTGAGCAGCCAAGACAATATCATTTGGGTCAACTTCTGGATTACCACCTTGAATTTTGATAATTTCTTGCATTTTGCGCCAAGCAGCGCCTGATTCTAGGCTTTTCCAGGCCATTTGAGCACCTTTACCCTTCTTGGCCTTGCCAGCTAATTCTAAGAGCTCTCCGGCCAAATGAATGGCCTTATTGGCCAAATCAGCTGGGTAGTTGTCTTTTTGTTGGAGGACTCTAAGTACATCTCTAGCTTCTAAGGCCGGACCTACGCCCATACCAACTGGGTCTTCGGTTTCTATTATTATTACTCTAATTTTTATATTAAATTTTTTAGCCAAGTATTTAAATTTTCGAACCAGCTCTTTGGCTATTTTCATATTTGGTATTTTGGTAGTAGGACCAACAGGCATGTCTATCACCAGATGAGTGACACCGCTAGCTACTTTTTTAGCCATTATTGATACCAGCATTTTATCGTAGGGCTCCATAGACAGTGGATAGGATACTTGTAATATTTTGTCATCGGCTGGTGCCAAATTTAATCCGCCTCCCCAGACTAAACAACCGTTGGTTTTTTGGACAATTTTTTTTATCTCAGCCGCTGAAAAAGAAACCGGCGCTAATACTTCCATAGTATCTGCCGTACCAGCTGGTGATGTGATAGCTCGGGAAGAATTTTTGGGAATGGTTAAGCCAAGGCTGGCTATGATAGGAATTACTACCATAGTAGTTCTATTTCCCGCTAGTCCGCCGACCGAATGCTTATCAACTACAATTTTAGAATTAAATTTAAGCATTTCCCCTGTCTCAGCCATAGCTTTGGTCATATAATAAAGCTCCTGGTCATCATAATCTCGTATAAAACTGGAAGCCACAAAATAAGTGGTCTCAGTTCTGGTCAATATTCCATTGGAAATATCAGAAAATATTTGATAAAAATCATCATAAGTAAGTTTTTTGCCCAAAAGCCTTTTTTTAATAGCCTGAATAGATTTGGCGCGTTGTAGAAAATCAATTTGAGCTATGGTGTTAGTTTGTATATCAACCTTGTCCCAAATATCTTTGTAAAGCCCTATTGAGCCAGGCTTAACTCTTTTGTGGCTGGTATTTGCTTCAGCAATGACAGATTTATTTTGCCAGCTTATTTTGATTTTATCACCAGCTTTGATACCGTAGCGCATTGCCTCATCCACATTGAGCAAAGCTATATTAGATTGGCCGGTTTTAATGTCTAGTTTTTTTATTTTAAGGTAGTATGGCATATTAAAATTTTATTATTTGGCCAGGTTCTACTACATGGCTTTGGTTATTAGCTTGCTGTTTTTGCTCTTCTTGTTTAGGTTTTTCCTCTTTTGGCGCTATATCCTTTTTTTCAGGTTTTTTTTCTTCTTTCTTGTTTTCTTGTTTTTTTATCTTAGATTTTGCTCCCGCCAGGGCATCAGCCAAAGAAGTAAATTCTTTTTCGGGTTCATCATCAGATATTATTTTGATACTAGCTGGTGAGGGAACCAAACCTTTTCTTGATAAGTCCAAACATTCACGACAGTATATAGGCTTAGATGGATCAGGATCAAAATTTAGCTTAGTATCTTTTCCACATAGAGTACAAATAGCATCATAGGTCTTTCCCGATCTGTCCAATTTTTTATTTATTGGCTTTGTTTTTTTATTTATTGGTTTAAAATCCGGCTTTTCTACAGGTTTTTCATCCAATACTTCTTCTCCCTTGTTTTCGCTCCAACGAATAATTTTATCTTCAATTAATTCACGTGATTTTGCATATCTTTCTCTAGTTACTTTGACTACTTTTGCTTTTATATCAATACCGTGATCTTCCAAATTTGCTGGAGCTAAAGTGCCGGCAGAAAAAGCGCCGGAAGTCACGCCATCAATCATTAATTTTATATAAATATCAAATTTGGATAAGTTGACCAAATCTTCCTGAGTAAAGATAGGGAAAAATTCTTTTTCTAAAAATTCAGCGTCAGCCGCACCTACTCTAAAGGCCACTAATGTGCCGACGTTGCCAAAAACTGCGGCCGCTACTTTTTCATCAAGCTGCTCTATGTATTGATGAGCCAAGATTAGATTTAGGCGATATTTTCTAGCTTCTGATAATATATTGGCAAAAGATTCAGTGGCAAAATTTTGGAACTCATCAACATAAAGATAAAAATCTTTTCTTTCTTCTTCGGGGGTATCTACTCTACTCATAGCGGCCAATTGTATTTTGGTAATCATCATAGCTCCTAAAAGAGCCGAATTATCTTCTCCAACTCGTCCTTTTGATAGATTTAGGAGGAGTATTTTTTGGTCGTCCATGATTTCACGCATAGTAAAAGAAGATCTGACTTGACCTAAAATATTTCTGATTAAAGAAGAGGACAAAAATCTACCTACTTTATTTTGTATTGGAGCAATTGCTTCAGCCTGAAAACGATCAGGATATTTTGAGTACTCTTCCACCCAAAAAGCTTTTACTACAGGATCAGTTATTTTTTCTACGACTCTTTTTCGAAAGGCCTTGTCAGTCAAAATACGCATGATTCCCAAAAGGGTTGAGCCAGGGTATTCCAATAAAGCGGAAATAGCATGATGAAGCACATATTCCAAACGAGGTCCCCAAGAGTCTGCCCAAATTTTTTGAAATACACCGATTAGACCTGATACAACCAAATGCCTTTGGCTAGGATCTACACTTTCTAGCACATTAAAGCCAATAGGGAAATCAAGGTCTGAAGGATTGAAATATATAACGTCATTGATACGATGTGGTGGTACAAAATTGATGACTTTTTCTACCAGATCTCCATGAGGATCAACTACACAAACGCCTTTGCCAGATTGAATATCCTGAATAATCATATTTTCTAAAACAGTAGATTTGCCCATACCGGTTTTTCCAATAAAATACATATGGCGGCGGCGGTCGTCATTTTTTATACCAAACTTGACATTAGAATTGCGATAATTGGTCTGGGCAAATATTGTAACTTTCTCAGTAGGCATGTTTAAACTGTAGGTAAATTAGGCGGTGGAGTGCCTTTGTGTTGGGGCGCTTCCACAGTAGATGAGTCTTTTTTAGCAAAACGTTCTTCAAAGTGTTTATCTTGTAAGTTTACACTGAACTCCGTATTCTTTAATTGATTTCTAAGATCTGATGATAATTCATCTTTGGCCATATCACTGACAATACCAATAGGCAAGCTGGATGGAGCTTCTGATTTTTTGGCTTCAGTACGTTGGAGAAGAGGTACTTTGATGAATTTGCTTGGAAAATGCCAGACAGTGGCCAATTCTTCTGTATTAAGTATAAAAGAACTATGTCCCATGACAGTACTTCTGGCTTTGTAAGCTCGCATAATCTTGCTGCGACGGTAGTTTACTCGCCGTTTTGGGAAAAAGTATTCGGCTTTGGTTTTGGTTCTTTTATCAGGCTTGAAGGCATTGAGATCTAGGGTATTAAATTGCTTTATAGATCCAAATACAGAAGCTACTACTCTACTTGGTTGGTATTGCTCAGGCGGAGATATATAAATTAGCCTAATTTTGCATTCAAAGCCGGTTTTACTGGCTTTATTTTCAATAGCTTCTATGCCACTTTTTTCTCCTGGAGTCAGATGCAGCATCAAACTTGGCATATCATCTTTTTTGGAGCTAGAAGAGGCTGTATTGTCATTTGGCCAAATCATAGGCTCGCCAGTAGAAAGAAAGAATATCCCAAAAATTGGGCCAAACATTCGACTGAGTATACCTTTGCTCTCAGGCGCTTTTTTACCGGCTATTTTATAAGCCTCTTTTAAACTTTTTTTTATCCAATCAAACCCAGTAGGTTTTACAATAAATTGCAACCAAACTTGTTCACCAATCTGGATTTTACTCATAGTCTCAATAAGTGATGATAAAGGATCTTTGAATTCTCCAGAAACAGCGTCCTCAAATTGAGTATAAGTCCTAATTGGGTAGACATCTTTAGCAGATAATATTACTTCAGTCCCCCAAATATTTATATTATCATTGGGGAAACTATCAGGGACATCTTTGGTATAATCTTCTACTTCTGTAATTTCAGCGTCAGGATATTGAGAATAAATAGAGCTTTCTATCAAATCTCGCCAATGGCTTGGAGTTCTAATTAAAAATTGAACATAGCCATCAATAGAGACAATTTCAAAAGCAAAAGCTAATTGAAATTTGCCCAAGTAATACATTTCTTTTTTACTTAAGGGTTCGTGAGCACCAGAAACAGTAGAAAATAACTGTTCTACAGCTTTGGGAGTTTGTTCAGTGTCTTTTGGCGCGTCAATTGCCAATAGTATAAACTTGTTGGTAGAAAACCATTTTGTCTGTTTGCTCAATATCCAAACTTGGTATCCGCCCCAGACTATTACCCAAATATAAACAAGCCAAGCGCCTCTAGTAAAGAAATATAAAAATAATTCCAAGCCACCTTGGTCTGCTACCCTAAGTAATTCTGAAAAATCAACTACAATTTCCATATTATGTATTTATATTATACCCTTTTTAGACATTTTTTTAAAGTCTACAAATAAAAACACCCTCTAAAAATATTGTGGAAGGTGTTTTTATAAAGTTTTAGTTTAAAATGTTACTGTTTTAGTATGTATCTACCTTTTTCATCTCGGCTAAATCTTTTTTTGTCCATCAAGGCCAAAGTGATAGTAGTTTCTTTGATCATTCTTTTTTTGAGCACTTCAGCAATAATTTCTTTCTTACTCATTGCTCTATCAGCTTCTTGGAGAATTTCGGCAATTACATCGGCTACAACGCCAGGCTTATATCCCCAATCTTTGAGAGCATAAATACCGCGGCCTACTAAGACATATTTATTATCCAAAATAAGTTCATTATGTATAGTAGCTGGATAGGCTTTTCTATGGTCAAACTCCATGTCATTGATAACTTTGGCAATTTCAGTAAAGTGCATTGGTTTGCCGGTTTTTTGCAAAACAATAAATATTTTATCATTCATGCGACGTGGAGTGATGGTATTCCACTCAGCTAAACCCCATTCGCCATAAGGATTGGCTTTTAACTTTTTGGTAACGTTGATGTAGTTGATAACTACTCGGTCAGTTAAGTCGTCATTGTTTGTATAAAAATCAGAATTTTTAACTTTTTCAATCAAATGTTCCAAGACAATTGGTTCACCGTGGTTATCTACCAAAACCCTAATTCTGTCTATAGTATCATGAAACACATCTTCATTGGCTTCTGGAGTTTTCCAATAACTATAATAGTGTTTGTTTCCTTTGACAAAATAAAACCTATGGCTTAGTAATTGATTTAGTATAAAAGCAATTGCTGATCTGTTTGCCTCGTTGTCGCCTGGTATGGAAAGCAATTCAGCTACCAAATGATCTTCTGACATCAAACCACCGTGTTCGGAAAGAGTAGAATTAGCAATATCCTCAATTTCTTTTAGTATAGTCTGATTAAAGTTTTTGTTGATTTTTTTCAGTGAGCTATTTTCAATCTGGCGGATTCTTTCACGAGTGACATTATATTTACTGCCAATATCCTCCAAAGTTTTTTTATCGTATCCGGACAAACCATGGCGTAGTTTGATAATTTCTTGTTCACGTTCAGCTAAAGCAGTCAAAATATTCTGCAGAGTTTGATGAGGATCAAAATCAGCCAGCTTTGACTGGTACTTTGAGCTAATAACTTGGTCTAAAATTGAAGACATATGCTTATCTTTACAATTTATTGAAAAATTTGTCTAATTAATAAATCCCCTATAAAGTAACATATTTATTAAAATAAGTCAAGCCCCAATACATAGATATTGAGGCTTGGCAAATATTGTCTATTTTTAGCTATTTTTTTACTTTTTGCGGAAGGCTAATAAAAGTGGTGCCGCAATAAATATTGAGGAGTAAGTACCAATCATTACACCTAAAATAAGAGCCAAAATAAAGTGATTTATACTCTTACCACCAAAGAAATAGATGGCCAAGAGCACCAAAAGGGTCGTAAATGAGGTGTTGATTGATCGGACGATAGTTTGATTGACACTAATATTTACTATTTCTTTAAATGTTTTATCTTGATTTTTAAATAGGTTTTCTCTTATCCTGTCAAAAGTAACAATGGTGTCATGAACTGAAAAACCTAATATAGTAAGCAAAGCGGTCACAAATAAGCTATCAATTTCTACAATACCAAAGTGACCTAAAGCGGCAAATATACCGGTAATAATCAAAATATCATGGGCTAGCGCAACAATGGCTGACAAGCCATATTTCCAAGAAGCCACTGGTTTTGACACTTTTCTAAAAGCGTAGGCAATATATAAAATAATAAACACCAAAACTATAAGAATAGCTTCAATAGCCTTATTTTTTAGTTCATTACCAATCACTGGTCCAATAGCCTCAAACCTTTGTTCAGTTAATTTATTTTCGCTGAGATCCTCTACTTGTATGTCTGATAATTTGTCTATAATTTCTTGGTGAGTAGTTTCATCTACTTCTTCAAAACGCAGTAAGTAATCTTTCTCAGCGCTAGGTTGGATTTTTAGACCATTTAAACCAATATCGGCCAAACTATCTTGGATTTGCTGCATACTTGGTCTTTGATTTTCATAAGAAATTTCCAAAATACTACCACCAGTAAAATCAATACTAAGCCTTAAACCCCAGATTATTAATATAATAATCGAGGTAGCGGCTAATATTCCGGAGATTGAATACCAAATTTTTCTTTTTCCAATAATGTCGTACATATATTTATTTATTCTTTTTTGATACACCAAATAATGCTAGTTTTCCTTCTAATTTTTTATTTACCGTCATCCTTAGCAATGTCCTAGTGACAGTAATAGCAGAAAACATAGACACTAAAATACCTATAGCTAGAGTTATGGCAAAACCTTTGACAATAGAAGTACCAAACCAAGCCAAAATCAGACAGGTGATAATTGATGATATATTTGAATCACGGATTGAAGACCAAGCTCTTACAAAACCATTTTCAATGGCTGAGTTTAGGCTGCGGCCATCACGTAATTCCTCTTTGGTGCGTTCAAAAATAAGAATATTAGCGTCAACGGCCATACCAATAGATAGGATAAATCCGGCTACACCAGCCAAGGTCATAGTAACGGGGATAATTTCAAATATTGCCAAACTTAAGACCGTATATATTACCAAAGCCAGCACAGATATAAAACCAGGTAAGCGATAAAATACGAGCATAAATAAGGCAGCTGCCAAAAGACCAATAATACCAGCAAAAAGGCTTTTTTGGACTGATTCAGCACCCAAACTAGCGCCAACAGTAGTCTGACTGATTAATTCAATTGGCACAGGTAAAGCACCTAAATTTAGATTTTTTACCAATTCACGAGCTTCAGTTATGGTAAAATTACCAGATATTTGAGCTTGACCATCACGAATTGGCTCCTGAACTACTGGACTAGATATCAATTGACCGTCCAAAAATATAGACACTGGCTCACCTACATGCTCAGTAGTAATCTGGGCAAACAATTCTTTTCCGGTGTCATTGAAGTTTAGGATTACCAAAGGTTGTTGGGTAGTACTTTCAAAAGTAAGTTGAGCTTTTTTTACATCCCGACCAGTCAGTCCGGTATCTTCCCAGACAATATTTGATAAATCAGCATCATCTTTTCTAAACAAAATATGGGCGGCATGGACTTCTATTTCACCTTGGTCATTTAGTCTTTCATCATACTTTTTGATAATATGATAACCATATTGCGATTCTACAAGCTCTGGAGATATTTCATTGGGCTTTAAATCATCAAAAATAGCTTTATCAAATTCTGGTACAAAAACTCCGCGTGAAACATAATCAAGGTCTCCTCCATTTACTGATGAGCCGGGATCTTCACTATATTCCTTGGCTAATTGGGCAAAATCTTCACCAGCCAAAGCACTGGCCAATACTTCATTGGCTTTTATCAAAATTGGATCTTCAGCCTGATCAGTATTTTCATCGCTTGGGATAGGAGCGGCTTCACCTTGTATTTTAAATTCCAATAAAGGTGTTTTGTCAATTATAGAAATTGCTTCATTGACATCTTTTACACCAGCCAGCTCAACTATAATACGATAGTTATCGCCACTATAGTTGGTTTGAACAACTGGTTCGGAAACTCCAAAAGCATTGACACGACGCTCTATTACTTCTCGTAGTGCCTCTACACCATCTTTTTTTTCGGCATTATCAAGAGCTGATACATCAGCCTGATAGACCAAATGAGTACCCCCTTGTAAATCTAGGCCCAAGTGGACCTTAAATTTACCAAACCAGCCCGGGGAACTAGGCCAGACAATCATAGCGCCAAATAAAGTAAGTAAAAAAATAAAGACAAAGGTTATCCTTACCTTTGTGGTTGTTACTTGGCCAATGTTTGAAACTTTACTGTATTTATTCATATATTCTTAGGTAAAATCACAATGTCAGTATTTTAGCACAAATAGCAGATTTGGCAAGATAAGACAGTAAAAAAACAAGAATTAGCGTGGACTAGAATTTAATATCTATTTTATTACGGAATTTAACCACATATCCAGTAAATGGCCAAAATCTTTATTAGCCGCTTTTATAGCTTTTGGGAGCAAGGATTCATTAGTCATTCCCGGTATAGTATTTACTTCTAAAAAATATATTTTATTGTCCGAAACTATAAAATCTGTGCGGCTAATATGCCTTATGCCGATAGCTTGGTGGATTTTGATAGCCTGGCTTTGTAGCTCTTTGGCTAATTTTTCACTGATTGGTGCCGGACATATTTCCTCAGCTAGTGTGGCGTCATATTTACTTTCATAATCAAAAAAATTATTCTTTGACCTGACCTCTATAACTGGCAGAGCAATTGTTTCATCATTTTGATCAATGACCGCTACAGTTAGTTCTTTTCCCTCTATATAATCCTCTATCAATACCTTATCTGAGTAATTAAAAGCATTTTTCAGAGCTTTGTCCAAGGAATTTTTGTCATGAACAATAGATATGCCTATGGAGCTACCGCCGACCAGAGGTTTGACAACTACTGGCTTGGTAAAATCTAAATCTTGATAATTATAAATAATTTTATAAGCTGAGGTAAGCAAACCAATTTTTTCCGCAATAAATTTGCTAAGACCCTTGTCCATAGCAACCGCATGAGCCTCTACATCAGAAAAAATAAAAGGAACTTTTAGGGTGTTTAAAAATCCTTGGATTTTCCCATCCTCTCCTCCTGGGCCATGAAAAACAGGTACGGCGGCATTATAATTTTTATAGTTGTTCAAAAATTTGTCCAGATCAGTTGGAAAATCATATATGTCTACTTGATGTTTTTTGCTCAGCGCTTCAACAACATTTTTTGATGAGGCTAAAGCAACACTTCTTTCTGAGCTTTCTGATCCTGTCAAAACAGCTACTTTCATAATTTACCCCGCACCTTTTGTGCGATTAATTATTATCTTTTATTATTTTATCCCCCGGCAAAAGGTGCGGGGTTAATTTTTTAATAGTAAAAGCTTGAATGGCCATACCAAGGTATGGAAAAATTTTGGCAATTGTTTTGTTTTCAAAATTTAGGTATGAGCGATATATTTTTAGCCAGAGTTTGTTGTTTGACCTATTGAAATAATCATAAGTATAAAAAGCGTGGGTGTAAAACCCAGCCTTTTGTAGTTGTTTTTTTAAAAGCCAAGGTTTATAACTCTCCGCATCAGGCTCTATAATTTCATTATTAAATTTTTGGCCAAAGAGCAAACTAAATATTTTTGCCACTAATCTATTTAAAACCCAAAAATAAAAAAACGGATTATAAGCTTTTAAAAATTGAGAACTAGGCTCACCTAGCAGCACAAATGCCCCGCCTGGTTTTAATACACGGTAAGCTTCTTGAAAAGTTTTTTCTACAGCAAAAAAATGGTGCAAAGATCCGTTTATAATGACCAGATCAAAAAAATTATTCTGATAAGGTAAATTTACCACCTCGCCACAAGTCAATTTTAATTGGGGATATTTTTCTTGGGCTATTTTGAGTACTGCTTCGGAAGCGTCTATACCATACACATTTTTAGCTATCTTAAATAGATTATTAGCTAGACGTCCTGTACCAGAACCAAGTTCCAAGGCCTTGGTAATTTTTTTATTAGCCAAAAATTTGGCTAAATTATCAAAATTCCATAAATCAACCACTTTAGCGCTAGCTGGATCAATATGCCATCTATCATAAGATGAGGCTGTTTGGTTGTAATAGTCCTTTTGTTCTTGGCTTTTATTTAGGTATATTTCATCCGACATTTAGAAATCAATTTCATTTACTTTTTCCCAATTGTTTTCATCAAGTATGGCCATATATTCATCAGCTACAATATACATATAATCCTCCAGATACAAAGCTCGCTTTACATTATTTACGCTGACTGCTCTGACTAGCTCCAGTTTGTCATTGGCATAAGAAAATACGTAGCCGCCTTTGTAAGAAGGTAAGAAAAATACTTGGTGTTTTGAATCTAATAAAAAGGCATGGTGATTATAAAGAGCATCAGAACCATAATCACTCAGACTATATTTGTCAATTTCTTTTGGTTCTGTCGGATTGGAAACATCAAAATATGATATTTTTACCTGTCCACCTTCCATGCCAATTCCAAGTATTTTAGTATCAGATATTGGATGTAAGTACGATGAATAACCAGGAATTTTTAATTCACCCACCATTTTTGGATTTTTGTGGTCACTTAGATCAATCACATAAAATGGATCGGTCTGTCTAAAGGTGACTAAATATCCATTTGGACCTACAAAACGAGCTGAATATATCCTCTCTGATAATCCCAAGTCAGTGACAGATCCGACTGTCTTAAGATTTTTATCTAGCACATAGACATCATTAGCTTCTTCTACTGCTCCAGACATACCAAATCCCCAACGATTGCCGACTGTAGTAGCTACTCGTAGATGGTCATCATATTCATCCAAAGAAAATTGATTTAACAAAGTACCGGGAACTCGTCCATTAGCTTCAATAGCTAGTTTATTCAAACCAATTTTTACAATACCTGTGCCGTACATTTGGCGTTTATGTTCCTCAAAATATTTATCAGCTCTATTTTCTAGTTCACTTTCTAATTTTAGTAATTGATCATCATTGGTAGAAGACAGCCATTCTTCCAAAAGTATTTGCATTTCAGTCATTTTGGAATTTGAACTAATATCATAAGTATTAATTTTATTTAATTTGGCTAGGACACTTTGTGGTAGCAAATCTTTAACTTCTGTATTTAAAAATTCTAGCATAAACTCAAACATATCAATTTGGTCATTATATGTCACATATAGATTTTTTTGGGACATATAGACAGTTGAGGAATAAGTCGAACCCAAAAAGGATACTTTATTTTCTACCTGGCCATTTTCAGGATTGATGACCATAGCCACAAAAGTCGCATCAACTGGACTGGGGTTTATAGGGTGATAAATATCAGTACAGGCAATTTTTAAATCACTACCACCAATAGATAATGGCATAATAGGACAAGGATTATAGCGATTGAGAGGATTCTGCACTATCAAATATAATTTGTTATTGTATAATCGTGAAGTCACAATACTGCTACGGCTATCAAGCTTTAATTCCCATTTTTGTTCGGGATTTTCCTTATTTGAAACATCAAAGGTATCAACCCTTTGTCCAGAAAGTATCATTAGATTGTTGTCAGATAAAAGTAGATTTCCCAATAGATTAATTTCTGAATCAAGCTTTAGATCATTAGGTGGCCAAGCATTAAATAGTTTGGTTGTATAATATACATCCGGCCTAGGCAAAATAGCATCACTTTCTACATCTAGGATCGCCTCAGGCATCATACGCCAGTAGTAAGTATCAGCATTTGAAAAATAGATTTCTTTTCCATCTGTTTTTAGGATATCAGGCTCATCAATGCCAGAAACCTGGACATTTGTCTCAGAAATCCTATTAGGCATTGATGAGGCGCCACCAGTGCCTATAGCTGAATCAGTTTTTACAGCCGAATCCATGGCAAACTCCTCCATCATAGGCATGGCTATATTTCTGATACCCATCATATTGTAAGAGCCACTGATATCTTCACTGCTTTGTAGATAATCTTCAAATTCTTCAGCTGAAGCAAATTTTTTGAGTTCAGTGTTATGATTGTTATTTAAAATAGGGAAATTTTTTACAATACTTTTAGTCGAGTCATTGTCAACATTTGATATTATAATCACCAAAGCTACGGCTGATAAAAGGATCAAAAACATCAGATATAGCGGTGTAAGTCCAAATTTATTTTTTAAAAGGTTTAGCATACCTTTATTTTTAGTATTCTCTCTTTTTTTTCTTTTGATTTTTGCCATAAAATTATAGTTATTTTTTATATTTGTTATTATAACACAAAATTAATTAGCCCCAAAACGTCTTTGTCTTTTATTATATTCTTCTAGGGCTAAGTCCAAATCTTTTTCGCTAAAATCAGGCCAAGTGACTTTTGGGAAATACAGTTCACTATATACAGATTGCCAGGTCAAAAATCCAGAAAGTCTCAATTCACCAGAAGTACGTATTATCAAGTCAGGATCTGGAATGTTGGCTGAATCTAGATTTTGAGAGATTAGTTCTTCTGTTATTTTATTGGCGGGTATATTTTGCTCTACAATTTTTTTGACAGCCCGCACAATCTCATCTCTACCGCCATAGCTGATGCAAATATTTAAAATGGCCTTGTTATTTTTTGAAGTTTTATCTTGAGCTTGGACAATCAATTTTTTTAACTTATCATCAAAATCACTAATACGTCCAAAGATATTAATTTTTACCCCCTCTTTATTTAAGGCATTGATTTCTTTAGTTAGAAGTAACTTAAACAATCCCATTAGGTAACTCACTTCTTCTTTGCTACGATTCCAATTTTCGGTAGAAAAAGCATAAATACTTAAAATTTTAATACCTTTTGAGTATGTATATCGGGTTATTTTTTTGACATTACTAAAACCCTGACGATGACCTTCTAGGCTGGACAAATTTTTTGCTTTGGCCCAACGCCGATTGCCATCTAAAATAATGCCTATGTGTTTGGGAACTTCTTGCTTCATATACTATAGTATAGCGTAAAATCATAAATTTGGTAACTAATAATAAACACCATCCCTATAGGGATGGTGTTTGAATAAATAAATTATTACTCTAAAGCCTAAAAGGTAAAAATAAGCAGCTTGCACATAAATGCTTATAGCTAGATAGTCTCGTTGTACAAGGATTGCAATACGAATCTTGAAATTGCATATGCAGTTAGGATAATAACTAATCCTACCACACCGGCGCCAATAATTTTTTTGGCCTGATCAACCTGCTCAGAGTTACCTTGAGAAGTCATCCATTTAAAACCGCCCCATAAAATAAGTAATGTGGCTAAGATGCCTAAAAAACCCAAAGCAATATTGACGACCCCACCAATTGTCTCACGTAGTGGTTTACTGCCCAAAGCAATATTAGTTTAGGAAAAGTCATTGATGCCCCATCGGTCAACTGCTAAAGCTGTAGATGGCAGAAATAATAACCCTAGTATGAAAATTTTTTCATAATAAGAGTTTATTAATTTTATTAAATTAAATTTTTATTTTATACACCTTCAACAGTTTCTTTACGTAATTCTATCAAGACATATCTTGAAATAGCATAAGCACTCAATACAATAATCAATCCAATGACACCGGCACTAATAATTCTTTTGGCCTGATCAACCTGCTCAGAGTTACCAGCAGAAGTCATCCATTTAAAGCCGCCCCACAGGATAAGTAAAGTAGTCAAAATTCCTAAAAATCCTAAAGCAATATTGACGACCCCACCAATTGTCTCACGTAGTGGTTTACTGCCCAAGGCAATATTAGTTTTGGAAAAGTCATTGATGCCCCAAGGGTCTGAAGGGTCTGAGGGTGGCGTAGAAGCACTAGCTAATTTTGGCGCAAACAGCAAAAGTAATAATAGTATTTTTTTCATGGTTTTAGATTAATTTTTATCTGCTTATATATTAGCATAAATATATTAAAAATACTATAATCTCACTTCTGCCCGTTCGAGTCCCTACTCGTTTTTTAATAAACAAAAAAGGCGAAACAATATTCGTCTTTTTCTAGCTGGCTCGGCTATGAACCGTAACGGTTCATGGCTCGGGGCGCTGTGCCATTGCACAGCATCTTAGGAACATCGTCTCCGACTCGGATTTTTTTAACCCGAGCCCGCGCTCACTTTGTTCGCTTGGCTCGGGGATAGGGACTCGAACCCCAATTGACGGGACCAGAACCCGTTGTCCTACCATTAGACGATCCCCGAACATATTAATTTAAAGTAGCTCGCCACCAAAAGTATCTAGCGCCTCACCTACTCCATTTTCATTTTTACCCTTAAAATTCTGGTGATTTTCTTTATAATTATTATCTATCTCAAAGCCAATTGAGAATTTTTTGTCGAATATATCTTCAAATACCTTAGCTAAATGGTTTTTTACCATGGGTTTATCTAGTTGTTCTTTATGGAAACTATATTCAAGACCGATAATAATAGAATTTTGCTCAATTGTCAAAGGGTGGCTGGTTATCAAAACAGTAGAAATAGAATGATTTAGTTCTTTGGTACTTTCTACAACTTGTGACCATAGAGATTGTATATCTTTTATGTCATTTCCAGAAGCGATTTTTTTTGGCAACTGATTTGGTTTTTCATCTTTTTTGACATCTGTATTTTCTATTTCTTTATCCAATAAAAATTCCACACAAGCCAACTCTAGAGGAAGTTGATCTATAACAGAATCTTTAATTGCCAATCTACGCAGTAGTATATCTAATAGTTTTGATAGACTTTCCAAAGGAAATTCTTGGGCGTGTTTTTTTATGGCAGTACTTAAATTATCATCAAAATCAAGATTATAGCTAGGCCCGATAATTTGATAAAGCATAATCTGTCGGAGATAATCTATAAGATCACTGGTAAATGTAGCTAGGTCTATCCCCTCATCCACTAATTTGTTTAGTTGATTGAGAGCGGTAGACAAATTATTCATTCTTAGTGATTCTACTAGAGCATCTACTTCATGCCAATTGCTGCGTGGTAATACCAATGAAGCCATCTCATCAGTAACTTCTCCTGAGCTAATAGAAATAACTTGCCCCAAAAGAGATTCGGCATCACGTAAACATCCTTCACTACGTCTAGCAATCTGACCCAATACATTATCAGATACACTGACTTTTTCCCATTCTATAATTTCTGACATTCTCTTGACAATATCTTTTAGGGGAATTTTTTTAAAATCAAAACGCTGACAACGAGATATAATAGTCTCTGGTACTTTATGTATTTCTGTAGTTGCCAATATAAAAATTACGTTTTTTGGCGGCTCTTCCAAAGTTTTTAATAGCGCATTAAAGGCTGACTTGGAAAGCATATGCACCTCATCGATAATAAAAACTTTAAAACCTTTATTGTTAAAGGGAGGCACCTGAGAATTGGCAATAATATTTTCTCGTACATTATCAACACCGGTGTGAGAAGCCGCGTCTATTTCTATAATATCCATACTTTGCCCAGATAGTATAAGTTGGCAGATTTGACATTCATTACAGGGCTCAGCTTCTTTGTTTGGCCTATTTAAACAATTTAAAGAACGGGCAAACAATCTAGCTAAAGTTGTTTTACCAGTGCCACGAGGTCCGACAAATAAATAAGCGTGGGCAATATGCCCACTTACTATTTCATTTTCTAGGGTAATTTTTATCGGCTTCTGACCAACGACCTCTTTGAAAGTTTTAGGTCGGTACTTTCTATAAATTACTTCAGACATAATTAAGTTACAAACTAAGTTCGAAATCGTCAGTAGAAGTTGTTGTATTATTATTTTTGACTATATTTTCCACAGCCGCCCAGTTACTATCAGAGTCCTTGGGCGCCAAAATAACCACTTCATCACCTTCTTCACCTTTGAAATAAGTAACGGAAGCCATTAATACTTTATAAATCTTGTCTCCAGACAATACCACAAAATCATTGGTTTTTTTGTCTTTGATCAAATGGCCAACCATTCGCCTTCTTTCCACTGGCGATATTTGTTTGAAAATAAAAGAACCGTCGTTTATTATAGTAAGTTTTAGTATATCTCCTTCAACTAACTTGGATTTTGAAGCATAATTGGCTGGCACACTATATTGTTTGCCATCTGGACCAATCATTATCTGCCCGTTGAAAACTCCTTCAATAATCAAACCATTATCAGTGTCTTTTTCACTGCCTAGTTCAGCCGCCCGTAATGAATAATCAATTGACTCTCGGCCGCTTTTTCCGCTCAGCTCACCCAAAACTTGTTTGGTTTTTTTGAGTTCCAATTCTAGATTATATACCAAAGCTTCTAAATCTTTGATTTTTTTTGTGTTTGCCATTTTTGTTTTTATTTATCGCTTTTGCAAACTTATTTGCCCTATAAATTTATCATAAATTATACCTCTTGGCAATGTAGATAAATTAGGCCACTTTTGGTGGATCAGCTACAATATTTGAACGTATTCTGATCTCATTTTCCACTACTTGTTTATCTCTACCATACTTTAAGCGAGACAACTCTTTGATTGTTTTGGCTAATTCATAATTTCCTTTTTCAGGTAAAACAGGCATAAAATTGAAAGCTGGTGGATTTTGATTATCTATCAAAAGTTTTACATAACAGGTATACTTGGGCATGTTTAACAGATCATATTCTGATACAACTGGAGCCATTTGTTTGGCTATTACCTCAGCATCATCTACACCTATCCTATAGGAAATTATAGTGCCTACATTTCCAAACACAGCATCCTTGATTCGGGTATCATTATTTTTGACCAACTGAGCCAAAAATTGATGAGCCAAAATAAGATTTAATTTATATTTTCTAGCTTCTGATAAAATTACAGAAATACTATCGGTAATATAATTTTGAAACTCATCAATATAAAGATAAAAATCTTTTCGTTGGTCTTCTGGCATGTCTACTCTGCTCAAAGCAGCATATAGTATTTTACCAATCACAATCATACCCAGCAAACTACTATTCATATCACCAATCTTACCTTTAGACAGGTTGACCAAAATAATCTTATCTTCATCCATGGCTTTTCTGAAATTGAAAGCGCTCTTTTCCTGAGAAACAATAGGACGAATAAGGTCGTTGGAAAGAAAAGGTGTCAGCTTACTGGTGATATAAGGTACCATATTGGCAAGTGATGCTTCACCACCAGCTTTTTGGGCTTCTTTTTCCCAAAAATCACGAACTAAATAGTTTTTTACTTTTTCTAATTTTTGTTTCCTATATAAACTATCCGATAAAACTTTGGGGATTTCTAAAAGTGTTGCCCCGGATTCTTTGTCTTCCATAATAAGCAACATGGCATTTCTCATATACTGCTCAAACATAGGCCCACCTGTTGCTTTGAGATCATATAATTTATCAAAAATAGCAATCATTTCATTGATCACAAAACTTTTTTGTTCTTCAGTCTCAAATTCCAACATATTCATACCCATTGGTCTACCAACATCAGAGGGATCAAAAAGAATTACATCTTCAGCTCTTTCTTTTGGAATATGGGCCAAGACTTTTTCTACTAGGTCGCCGTGTGGATCTAAGACACAAACGCCTCTGCCAGCTTCTATATCCTGAATAACTAGACTTTCTAAAAATACGGATTTACCAGTGCCCGTTTGACCAATCTCATACATATGACGACGCCTATCCTCATCTTTTATACGCACTACAGTCTTTTTACCACGATAAGTATTTAAACCTAAAATAATACCCTCAGTAGGCATATTGGTTGGTGGGGCAGCTTCCACTGCTCCTAACCAATCAATGTTTGGAGTATGAGTGCCAGGTATAGGTAAGTGGACAACGCTGGTCATTTCTTCAGAATTGAGAAGCATACTGTTTTGAGGAACAAAATGTCTGTATATAAAATGTTCTACATAAGTATCAATATTTCTCGGTAAAAAAATTTTGAAACTATTACCAAATTCATATATATTGTATTGGGAAAAACTATTCATTATATCTGAAAGAATGGCTGTAGATCTTTCCTTAGATGGTGTAGAAACAACCATCCGAATATTGACATCCAAACCTGATTTGGCAGTTTTTTCTTCCATACCTTTGGCTCTTTCTTGCTCCATAGCAGATAATGGCTGTGGTTCTGGTGTTTTTTCTTTTTCTTTATTAGGATCACGAGTTGTAAAGAAATCTATAAAAAAACCAAAAATTTTGGCGCTAGTATTAAAAAATCCTCCCCCTCCCCCCGCTTTTTTCAAAGCCTCATTATAAGTCAAGCCCCGGTGCATATGCTGAGCTATTTTTCGGCCACGAGAATGCCATTTTGACTTAGACGAACGGAAAACATATTGAATTGCCGCGCCTTCATTTTCATTTAGCTTACTCAAAGCATTAGTAATTGACTCCATTGGGTCATTTTCAAACTTACGGTAAGTCCTAATAGGTAGACTATAATCCCTAGCAAAACGAAGAGATCCGGCAAGTATCACGCCATTTGGCTGAAATATATTATAATCACTCACTTCTTCATAATGTATATGTGGGTAGACAGATTGCAAGTGTTCCACAAAAAAATCCTTTAAAGATGGTGGCATAGCAGCATATATATTTATAATACCACTATCTGAGACCAGCTCTATAGAAAATAAATCAGTTCGTCTTATTTTGCGCTGAGCCTTTAAGCCACTTAGCACTGTAAAAAAATTTTCAATTTGACCTAAACTATTTTGGATATATTCCTTATTTTCTTTGTCTTTTTCTTGAGTAGAATATTGGGGAACCTTTATACGTAAAACAACAAAGGATACTCCTTTGTTACTTTTGTCACCCCAACGTATGTAAAGCCAGCGTAATAGAATAGTTATTACGGTTAAGAAAAATAATATTATAAACCCTATAACAATGTAATCTAGCATGATTTAATTTTGTTTTTCTTTATGAAGTTTTAATATATTATCAGTTTTTATTTTTGCTTCTTGCTCCAAAAAATGCTTATTAATTTTAGGGACAATACGTAACCATTCAAGTATAAGGGATAAGATATCTTTTGTTTTGACACTGGTATTTCTTAAAAGTCCAGATATTTTTTTGGCCGTTTCTTCACCTTTGATTTTAAATCTAGTCTGCATAGAAATATCTAGTGACAAAAATACTTTATCCATATTTGCTGATAAAATATTTTCCACTTTTTGCAAAACCATTTCATCATCTGATACTATGGCCTGGTTTGTTGGAGTTTGTGGCAAAGAAATTTCTGATACTTGTTGGCTTTCTTTATCCAAAGTCGGCATTTTTTCCGAATTTTTTTCAGAACTAGAAATTTGCTCTGGAGATGTTTCCGGAGCCGGCATTTTTTCAACTTTCAATATCTTTGGTTCCAAAACTTCTGGCATGGCTATATTATAACATTTTTTAGGCTACAATCATAGCTATAAAATTTTGGACTTTATAAAATTATATACCTTGTCAGCTTTTTCAATGTTAGTAAGGTAATATTTTTTGTTGTTTATAAAAATTTGTATAGTATTATTTTGTTTTTTTATATTTTCTATTTGATTTATTTTTACCGAGCCAGCAGATTTGTAATCATCTTTAGTATATATTTTTAGGTGGATTATACGCCGGTTAGTGATTAAATACAGACTTTCCTTGTTTAAAATTTGTGTGATTAATAAATAAATCAAAAAAAATACTAAAAAAATCCATAGCCAAAATCCCTGCCTACCTACTTTCCACATAGGAAATAACATAAAAAAAGCTAATAAAATAAGGCTAATAGTTAAAAAAATATTGTATGAGGCTGATTTTGACCTAACTATCGTTACTAGCTCTTCCCCTGAATGTAAAAATTTGTTAAAATTATCCATATTATGCACCCTGAAAGAAAAATTATTTGATAATTAATTTTTAGCCAGATGAAAAGAAAAACTCAAAGAATTATTTGGATTATTTTTTCAATATTTATCATATTTTCTATGATAATGTGGACTTTAGGATCTTCTATTGGCTCTGGTAGCTACTAACGATTGTCTTTTTTAAGGACTGCCAGATAGGCTTCCTGGGGTATTTCTACTTTGCCAATTTGGGCCATTTTTTTCTTGCCCTTTTTTTGTTTTTCCAAAAGTTTTCGCTTACGAGTGACATCACCGCCATACAGTTTTGCCGTAACATCTTTTCTCAGAGCTGAGAGTTTTTCACCGGCCACTATTTTCCCTCCCACGGCAGCTTGCAATTTGAGAGCAAACTGTTGGCGAGGCAATACTTCTTTTAGTTTGTTGACAATCCTTTTACCAATCTGATGTGCTTCGTCTTTGTAGACCAGCGTAGTCAGAGCTTCTACTGGCTGTTCGGCTACCAATATATCCATTTTTACAATTTCACACTTGCGATAATCTGCCAAATCATAATTTAAGGACGCATAGCCGGATGAAATACTTTTTATGTTGTCATAAAAATCCACCAAAATACTAGCTAGAGGTATATCAAAGCGTAAAATAAGTCTACCCTCATCAATAAACTCTGTGCTTTTGGAAATACCTTTTTGGGAAATTATATATTCCATTAGTGAACCCATATATTTTTTGGGACTAATCACTTCAATATGCATATATGGCTCTTCTATATAAGCTATTTTACTGTGCTCCGGCAGATCAGATGGAGAGGTCAAGACTTGAGTTTGTCCGTTTGTCAAAAATATTTTATAAGCTACGGTTGGCGTAGTGACAATAAGATCTAATTTGTGTTCTCTTTTTAGTCTTTCTTGAAATATTTCCAAATGTAAAAGCCCAAGAAAACCACACCTAAAACCAAAACCAAGAGCCACAGAGCTAGCTGGCTCAAACACCAAACTGGCGTCACTGAGTTTTAGCTTTAAGATAGCCTCTCTAAGTCTCTGATATTGACTGCCTTCCTGAGGAAATATACCAGCATAAACCACCGGCTTGATTTGTTTATAGCCAGGCAAAGCGGCTGTATTCTTATCATAAGAAACTATAGTATCTCCTACTTTGGCTTTTTCTAAGTTTTTTATACCAGTTACCAAATACCCAATTTCACCATTTTCTAGTTTACCGGAGCTTTGCCAGCTTGGTACAAAATAACCCACATCCAAAACTTCAGTTTCTTCTTGATTGGCTACAAATTTTATTTTGTCACCTTTTTTTATTCTACCACCAAAAACTCTAGTATATATAACCACACCCCTATATTCATCATAAGCCGAATCAAAAATTAAAGCCTGCAAATCCGGATTATTGTCCTGAGGTGTTTTAATTTTATCTACAATTTTATCTAATACCTTATCTACCCCCTGCCCTGTTTTGGCCGACACATGTAGGATGTCATCTTTTTGACAACCCAATAGGTTTATAATCTCGGTAGTAACCTTTTCGACATCAGCAGCTGGTAAATCAATTTTATTTATTACTGATATAATATCCAGGTTTTGATCAACAGCTAAATAAAGGTTGGCTAGAGTCTGAGCTTCTACACCTTGAGTAGCATCCACCAATAATATAGCTCCTTCTACCGCCGCCAAAGAACGTGATACTTCATAGCTAAAATCAACATGCCCCGGTGTATCTATCAAATTCAAAATTTTACCTTGCCACATCATTCTGGCCGGCTGAAGTTTGATAGTAATACCCCTTTCTCTTTCTAGGTCCATCTGATCAAGCAGTTGAGCCTTCATTCTTCGTTTTTCTACTGTACCGGTAATCTCCAACATTCTATCTGCTAAAGTAGATTTACCATGGTCTATATGGGCAATTATGCAAAAATTACGTATGTTTTCCATTTTTAAACAATAATAATGACCTCTTTAATAACTGTTTTACAATTGCTAACTCATCTAGTTTGAATACTATACCTAAAACTAAGTAAGTTATCAAGCCCAGTGAGCCGGCGGCCAAGCCTTGCAAAAATATACCTAAAAAGGTACGCATATCTACCAATGGAGCAAACAAATGAAGGCCGGCGTAGGTTACTGAAGCGGCAAAAAATGAATTAAATAAAATTTTAAGTAATGAATTAACTATTTTATTAGTATCAAGATTTTGTACTTTCAAATTTAAAGTCACGTATAATAAGAACATATTTAATATACTACTGATACTAAATGACAATGCTAGACCAACTACTCCATAAATTTTGGCCAGATACCAAGATAAAACAATATTTAAAGCAATACTAAAAATACTAATTGTCATTGGCGTCTTGGTGTCCTCATATGCATAAAAAGATCTAGCCAAGAGTGGTATAAGCCCCTGAGCAAATATAGATATGGCAAAAAAGCCCAGCGCTTGAGCTGTATCAGCAGTATTGGACCAGCTAAATGCCCCGGTGCCTAATATGACACGCACTATCTGAGCTCGTAAAATAACTAATAAAACTGAAGTGGGAATCAATAAAAATAATATCCGCCTAAAACTTTTGGAAAAATTTTCAGCAAACATAGCATCATTTTTTTCACTAGCCGCCTGAGTAAAAGTCGGAAATACTGCCACTGCCAATGACACAGCAAATAAACTGACCGGCAAACTTTGCAAATTATTAGCTAAATTAAAAACGGCAATACTACCAACACTAAGAGTAGAAGCAATCATGGTAATGGCAATCAAATTGACTTGACCGGCTGCCAAACCAATTGTCCGAGGCAACATTAGTTTTAATATCTTAAAAAGATTTTTATCAAAGGTTAAAACTAATTTATAACGCCAACCATTTTTTATAATTTCTGGCAGTTGAACTAAAAGATGAAGTACAGCGCCTAATAAAACTCCATAAGCTAAACCCAAGAGGCCATATATCTTATAAAAATACACAATTCCGATGATAATACCAATATTGTAAAAACTAGCAGCCAAAGAAAAACTAAAAAATCTTTTCATAGAATTCAATACTCCACCCACTACATTGGAGATTACAAAAAATATAACGGCCAAAAGCATAATTCTGGTCAATCTTATAAGCTCGGTCATCTGCCATTCGGAAAACCCTGGTGTAATAAGAGGCATTATTCTATCAGCAAAAATAATCGCCAATATAACCAAAACCCCAACAAACAATAAGAAAAAATTCAAGACTGAATTTGAAAGATAAATCCCCTCTTCCTTATCTTTGCGCCAGACTTTTTGAAAGACAGGGATAAAGGCCGAGGTAAGAGCTCCTAAGACCAAAGTATTGAATATAAGATCAGGCAGACGAAAAGCTGCGTAGTAAACATCAGATATCTCACTGGCGCCAAAATTGTGAGCAATAAGTCTCTCTCTAAACAAAGCAATTATTTTGGCCAAAAAAGAAAAACAGGCGATTATAAATGCACCCCCTGTGACTGTGTTATTGATTTTGTACCACAGCTTCCGCCACATGATATAAAAAATTATTTACTAGCTACAATAAAGCCAAAATATTGATCTCGGACAAGTTCGGTACTATATGTTATCAAGTCATTGGTAATATTGAGACTATCACTGTCTGTAGCATTATTAAAAATTACTTTTAAATTATTTGGTAACAGGATTGAGGAATAAAATATATTATTTTTTAAGCCAGACTGTGACTGGACCAAGAGGCTGTAATTATCAAGACGAATATCTTTTTTCAAAATTTTCTGCCACCAATCGTTGATCAAAGGATCAGATGTATTGAGTTTAAAAGGTAATTTATATTTGATAGAAACTGTTTTTGTTTCTCCGGGCTTTAAAGCTGTCCAACCAGCAAAAACTGTTTTGTCCAAACTAGAAAATATCTCAGTTGATGACTCACTATCAATCATTTTATATTCTTCTTGGGCAATATCTGGATCTAATTGAGCATTATTATCAGCTTGGATATAAGAAAATGGCCTACTATCAAAACCAATAGCTTGGATAAAATCACTGCCTAAGGGTGTATATACCCTTATATAACTAAAATTACCTCCGTCTAAGCCGGCAAAAGGGTTATCTTTATCTCCACGATGTGATCTGGTGATACGCACTGTATCAATAATCTCACCGTTTGGCATTATCTCAGCTTGGTGGTCAATAGTTTGGTATATATAATTATCTGTTTTACCACCACCAATATTGGTATTGATGACCGCCAAATAATCACGATTGGTCGATAAGGCCTGACCGGCCCAACCAAAGTCAGCAATTTGTGATTGAATATCAGGATGATTACTATAAATTTGTATATCTTTTTTGGCCAAGGTCTGGACCAAAACTGAGACTATTTCTTTTTGCTTTTCAGTATTTGACAAAAGCCTTTCTAAAACTATTGGCACCAAATCTGCTACTACGGCTTTTGGTTTATTTTCTTCTTTATCATAATTTAATTCTACTTCTTCCTGTAAAACTTCAAATACATTGAACTGGTCTATAGTAAGATTATATCCATCTAATCTAATAGGGCCTAATACAGCCAATAAATCTTGGAGGACATCTGCATTTATAGCTATCACACCATCTATAGAAGATTGCCCTGCTTGGTTATAAAACCAAGTAATTTTTTTGGCAGAGCTTGGAAAATCATACCACCAGTTGGCATCCCAAATATTAAAATGAGAATTTATAAGCGACAAAGCATCTGGGGCTTTGATGGCCGGACCTTGACCAGCTTCCAAATCATACAAACCCCCTTCTGGAATATCCAAATTTACAATTTTACCTCGGTAAACATCAAACATCGCAAAACTACCAACAAAACCACCAGTTGGTCTAAGCTCGTGATTGTTTTGGAAAAGTACTAAATATCTTTTTTCTGCATCATGACCCAAGAGTGGTAGTATAGTATCAAAAGTTTGATTTAAACTTTTTAGGCTCTCAATAGTAGAAGGTAAATAATCTTTCAAACTATCAAAATAAACTTGCATGTTGGCTGGTAGTATATTACTAGAGATGCCGTCCAAGTCTTTATTTGCCTTTTCCAAATATGGTAATGTTTTATCAATTTGTGTATTTAAAACTGCAATATAATCAGTTGGACTCTCATTATTTTGCATTTTTTGACTCAATATACCAGCGGCTTCAGAAATATTGCTAGCAATATTCAACATATTGGAACTCAATGATATTGGCTTGCCAACTATTGGTAGTACACCGGCTGCATTAAGCATCCATTTGTGGTATTCATCCAATACCTGACGAGCTTGAGAAAAATTGTCTAGAGCCTCATCAAAGTTGGATTGAGCTTCTTGATAGGAATTTTCTGAAGCCAATATCACACCCGATTCTAAACTCAACATGCCACGTTGCCCAAGATCAATAATTTTAGCCTTATCATCTTTTATTTGACCATAAAAGACTAGAGCTCGAATAGGCATCAATATCACAGCCAAAACTAGAACAAAGACCGCCAAACGGCTAGCTAAAGCTGATAAGCCAATAGCTGGCACATAAAAAGCTATTTTAGAAGTCTTATTAGTTGGTTCTTTAGGCACTATTTGTTGAGTTTTTGCTTTTTTTAATTTTGGGTTGTTTATTTTTTCAACTGTCCTCTGCCAACTGCCCTGATATTTTTTAAAGACAGATTCTTTGGATTTGGGAGAATTTTTATTACTCCTCAGATCTAAAACATGGTTAGATGGAGATGCAATAGAGCTATTGTTAGCTTTTGGCTCTGTGACTATCTCTTCTTTAACATCTTTTTTCAAAGCAGATAAAATCTGAGGATATGACAAATCCTGCTTAATAAGCTTATCCAACTCCTCTAAAGCTTTTTTCTTTTTTTCAGTTTTTACAAGCCCAACTAAATTTTCATCTACCAAAAAATCATCCAACTCCTCTAAAAGTTCTTGTTTAAGCTCATAGATATTTTTAGTATCTTTGATTGACATCAAAATATATTATAACAGAAAATATAACAAAAAACAAAGGATAAAAATTATTTTTGTTTATAGTACGGGGAAAGCACAAAAGTATTATCAATTTGTGTTAAAAGATGTTGGCTCATATCTAGATTTTTTATAAAGTCTTCATGATCACGAGAAAAAATATAAATCGTGTCAGTCTGTATAAGTCCGCCTTTTACTTCTTTTATCTCTTGTTCAATATGTTTGTCTAAATTTTCATCTTGGCGGGCAAAAAAGCCATTATTGATAGTCATATTATTATTAGCCGCAAAAATAGCATAATCCATATAGTTGCGATGCGGTACAAGTGGCAAAAAAGAAATATGTTTATAGCCTCTGGCAATAATAGGCATCTCTTTTTCTAAATACTGATTTTGCCATAGCTGACCTTCAAATTCCAAACCCCTATAATATACTTTGTGAGATAAATCATAGACCTGCATCAACAAAAATATTGCCATTAAAATTATTGACCAATTATATTTTATATTTTTTAAGATATAAAAAGAGCCCAGCATTAACAAATAATATATTGGCCAGAAAAGTCGTCCTGAGGAACGGAAAATACCCAATATATCTTCACTTATCATCTTTGGTAGCGCTACAGTCCATAATATTTTATCAGAAATCGCCACTGTATTGGAAATAGCTAGAAAAAATAAAATTAATAATACCAAAAATATAGGCCAGTATTTTCCCCCGGCTTTTTTATATTTTTTATTTTTGATAAAATAATAAAAAGAAAAAAATACTAATATCAAACTACCCAGACCCAAATAATTGAAGCCTTCTTCTTGATATCTTATCAAAGGCCAGTCTGGTAAAATTTTGGACCAGCCTAAAGGGTTAAATATTGCGTTTAAGTTCATGGAAAAATCTCCAAAACCAGGCGCCCCAGCGCTAGACAATGAAAACAATCCCAAGACATAAGTCAACAACAAGACAAATATAATCTGTAGAAATATGTATAAAAATAGCTTAAGGGTGTTTATATTTTTATCAGTCCAGAGTATCAGAGTATGAGCCAAAAATAAAAAGAAATTTATAAACAACAAATATGGATGGACTAAGAGTGACGCCATCAAAAGTGGCCACCACCAAATATAGGATTTTATTTGTTTTTTAAGTAGTAAATAGAGCCCAGCCAAAATCAAAAAATGACCACCCAGAGCAAAATGACCACCCAGCCTAAAAAGCATTGTTGGGCTAAAGACAAAAAATACACTTGCCAATATAGACAAACTATCATCTTTTAAAAAAATCTTGGCCAACAAAAATCCAAATATTGCCTGAAAAACAAAGCACAGCATTATCCAAAATCCAAAGTACTGAAAAGTAGTCGGCAAAAAATTTCTAATAACTTTAAAAGGTATAGCTAAAATTGGTATAGAATCAGCAGAGCTGATAGAAGCTCCTATTGGATAGGCATAATTTTTAGCTATACCAATTGGAAAGGTCCAGTCTGAATTGCGATACATAATCCAACCTACATAACTCTGAGTAGTATCATGCCCAGTAGTAAATATCCAAGCATCATATCTGGGATCAAGAGTTTCAGAATAAACAAACATAAAAATACCCAAACCTATCAAGCCTGATAAAAGTATAAATAATAAATTATTTTTATCTTTAAACATCTAATAATTTTTGTAAACTTCTAGTATTTTTTTGGTCATATCAGACCAAGAATATTTTTGTATTTGTTTGAGTCCGGCTTTTATAAGCTCGGCACGTAAAAGATTATTTGCAACTATCTCTTCCATCTTTTGGAACAAATCATTTTGATCATCAGGATCAAAATATAAGGCGCTATGTCCTAATATCTCTGGCAGACAAGATGCCTGACTAGATAATACTGGCAGAGAATGAGCCATAGCCTCCAAAGGTGGTAGGCCAAAACCTTCATACTTTGAAGGAAAGACATAAGCTCTAGCATTTTTATAATATGAGGCCAATACATCATCTGTAATATGGCCGGTAAATATAATATTTGGACACTTTGTCTCTGACTCTAAACGCTTGTAAAAATAATCCTTGCTACCGGCTAATACCAAATGATATTCCGGGTGTTTATTAAAAAACATTTCAAATGCGTTTATCAAAAATTCTAAATTTTTATGAGGATAGGCATTACCCACGTAAAGAAAAAAGTTTTTTGGTAGATTAAAAGCTTCTTTTTGACTGGGTTCAACTTGAGACACACCTTCATAAATAACTTGAATTTTTTTACTCTCAACATCAGTAAATTCAAAATATTTTATTATATCTTGAGCAGTAAATTTGGAGACAGCTATTATACTTTCTGAATTGAAAATAGCGTGTCTTATCACCTGCTGATAAAACCAATACTTTAACCTAAAAAATATACGACTATGTGTGCTAGCTCGCTGGCTGGGAAATTTTGTCATTATCAGATCATGGATAGTCACGACATATGGACTATTATATAAAATAGGCACATTGAAATGGGTAAAATGCACTAAATCTGGTTTTATTTTATATAAAATATATGGTAAGACAAACTGTTCTTTGAAACTATACCAGTGACAATCACAAATCTCAACTTGAAAATTTTTCGGCAAATCAAGTCCTGGATCTTCTTTGAAAATAAGAATATATTTGTTTTGAGAATCTATTTTTATAAGGTGACGTAAAAACTCATGATTGTAGCGTCCCAAGCCACCATATTTAGTACCAAATATTCTAAAGTCTATAGCAATTTTCACCCCGTTAGAAATTAATAATTAATTTTTACTTCACCCCTTAAGAAATTACGTGTTCAAATTTCTAACAGGGTTCATTTCTTTATATTATTAAATAAGTCTACTATTTGTTTGGCTTGTTCTGGCCAACTAGGCAATTTAAAATTCTTGGCTGAAGCAGTATATTGTTTGCTAAATTCTTTATCCTCAATGATAAATTTCATATTTTCATAAATATCTGAAATATTATAAGGATCCACATACAATGCCTGATCACCTAGGGTCTCAGGCAAAGATGTCTTGTAGCTGACAATAACTGGAATATTATAATACAGAGCCTCCATTGGTGGAAAACCAAAACCTTCATAAAAAGAGGGCCAAATCAAACCAAGACTTTTGTAATATAGAGCATTTTTGGCTGGTGAATCAACATAGTCAAGATAATGAACATAATTACGCTTATTAATATTTTTTAAGATATTTTTATAGACCCAACCTTTGCCACCGGCAATAAGTAAATATATATCCGGATAGTCAAGATGTAAACGATCAAAAGCTTTGATAATGCTGGCTATATTTTTTCGTGGTTCAAGAGTGCCTACGTAGACAAAATATTTTTCTGGAACATTATATTTTTTCAAAAGCTCAGTAGCTTTGGCATCATCTAAAGCCACAGTATGCACGCCCGGATTTATAACTTGTATCTTATCTTGGGTAGTGGGGAAAAAACGGACGATATCTCTTTTGGTGTTAGCCGAGACAGCAATTATCTGCGCCGCTTTTTTGACTAATCTATCTATCTTGAGCGTCTTATGCCAATATCTTCTCTTTAAAGAATAAAATTCCCTATCATGCAAAAATGACAAATCATGAACTGTCAAAACTAATGGCACTGATTTGTCAATCTGATAAAAATTTAAATTGGGCATCCATAGTACATCAATGTCTTTGGAAAACTGATGACACCATCTTTTACCAATACCCAGATAAAAAAATAAATTAAGTAATTTATTGGGTATACTTATATGACGATAAGATAAATTATCAGCATCAAATTTTAAATGACTATAAGCATTTTTTCGCACACCAGAACTTATCAAAATATATTTATTGCTTTTGTCATACAAAAGAATATTTTCTATAGCATAATAAATATACTTACCAATACCGGTCAGCTTTTTATTTGATAATGCTCGTATATCAATGCCTATTGTCATATATTCTCAACAAAATTTAATATTTTTTGTCTAAAGACTACTTCGTCAAATTTTTTGGCGTGTTCTCTTATCTTATTTTTGTCATATTGCCCATCATCAAAGCGCAAAATTTTGTGAGCCAATGATTCCCAGGTCTGATCGTCAAAAAAGGTACCACTTAAGCCCTCTATCACTGTTTCCAAGGCTCCACCTTTAGCATAAGCTATTACTGGCCGTCCTGATGCCATAGCTTCCAAAGCTGATATACCAAAGTCTTCTATCTGCGGATATATAAAGGCCCGACAGCGTGATAGATAATAATTTCTCTGCTTATCATCAAGCTCACCTAGAAATTCAATATTAGAATGAGCCATTTTTTTCAAACGTGTCAATTCTGAACCAGAACCAATAACTTTCAAAGGTAATTTTAGGTTATTAAAAGCCTTGATTGCTAAATCTACTTTTTTATATGGCCTGAGACGGCTGACAATCAAAAAATAATTTTCTATTTTATCAGCTAATTCAAATTCATTTACATTTATGGGGGGATAAATCACAAGTGAATCCCTTTTGTAATGTTTTTTTATTTTATCAGCTATAAAATTTGAATTAGCTATGAAATAATCAACGTCTTGTGCCTTAGAAAAATCCCAATTTTGTAATTTATTCAAAAAGTGTGGTAGAAATATTTTTAAAAACTTACCCTCCGGTAAATTAATAATATATTCCTCTTTGTCATCCCAAAGATACCGAGTAGGAGCATGACAATAACAAATATGTTTACTATTATTTCCTTTATAAAGACCTTTTACAAAAGCTGAGGAAGAAGAAATAATAATATCATAACGACTCAGATCAGTTTTTTCCCAAATTTTTGGCATGTACAACAAAAAAAGTTTAAACAAATATATAATTTTTGGGACATTCTGCAACTTTGAAGTCTCTATATTTTCTTGTGGCAAAATTTTTCTGCTTATTTTTTTGTCATTAATCAATGTAAAAATAGGTGCCTGATGATATATACCAGACAAGGTAGCTAGTACTTTTTCTGCGCCACCTATTTGAAACAAATGATCATGAGCTAAAGCAACCTTTTTCACCTCATTATAAATTAATAATCAAGCTTTATTACCCCCCCCCATTAACATATAAGTGGGATAATATATTAGACGCGGTCTCCTTCAAACATAGCTTTCGGAGTTTTTAACAAAATTATCAAATCCAAAAGCACAGACCAATTTTCTATATAAAAAATATCCAGTTTTGCCTCCTCAGTAAAAGGTAAATTGGAACGTCCAGAAACTTGAGCCATGCCGGTGATACCAGGTTTGATAGTCAAAAGTTTTTTGTAGCCCCTTTGATAGCGATCTACTTCCTGAGGCTCATGGGGACGAGGACCTACTAGACTCATATGTCCAGCTAGTACATTAAAAAGTTGAGGAAGCTCATCTAGACTGGTT
This sequence comes from Patescibacteria group bacterium, assembly GCA_018819405.1. Lineage (NCBI taxonomy): Bacteria > Patescibacteria group bacterium. Next base: position 706,025 of record JAHJQF010000001.1, on the reverse strand, counting down.
CGTCTCAGCCATTTACCAAACTTGGTTATTCTAGGGTCGTCTTTTATCTTAAACAAAGGACCATCGGATCTTTCATTTAGGTCTAATATTTCTTTTTTCATTTTTTCGGCACCTTTTATCATTGAACGAAATTTGTACATTGAAAATGATCTGCCCTTAACGCCGACTCTTTGTAGCCTGACTATGACCGGTCCTGATGAACTAAACTTTACTATTAAGGCTAGAATTAACAATAATGGAGATAGCATAATAATCAATACTATAGCCATTACACAATCGAAAATTCTTTTATAAACTCTGCGCCAACCATCCAAAGGCGTGCCCTGTATCTCTATAATAGGTTGCCCAGCCAAGCTAATAATATTTAGGTTAAGACTCTGGGTCTGAAACAAAGAAGCAACATATTTTAGGCTAATATGATTTTCCTGAGCATACGTCAAAAGATCTAAAGCCTCAGTCTTACCAATTGAGGAATCAGTTTGTATAATACTGTCTACTTTTTTATTTTGGATTTTTTCTTGAATATCTAATGATTGTTTTAAGCTAGATAAATTGGTAAATTCCCCTAAGACTGTAAATCCCAACTGGGGCTTTTTTTTATATTCATCTACAAGAGTGTTTCTACTTTCTTCCGAACCTAAAACAATGATATTGGAGTGTCCGTATCCTTTTTTTAGAAAATAATTTCTAATAGAAAAAATAATAATTCTAGCCAAAAATAAATACACAATGGTGAGAGCCCAGGAAAATATTATTATAAATCTGGATGAAAATAATTCTCTTTGCCAAAAAATAGATAAAATAATTATTATACCCACGGTAGAAACACCACTAAAAATTTTGGGCAATTCCTTGGCTAGTTTTTTATCCCGCATAGTATAAAAACCCGACATGGCAAAAACTAAAATTGACACTAACGATACTTTTAAGGCCAAATCCAAAAACTCACTAAATGGTAATTCATAAAAAACTGGCCTTATCTCAGAAATATTATCTGAAAAACGTAAAAAATAAGCGGAAACAGCCGCTAATATCACCAATATAAAATCAATTGGCACTAAAGCAATATTTACAACAAAATTTGCTCTTTTCATAGTATAGATACTATAACATTTAGGCTTTATTTAGTAAATAAATATATATTGACAATTTACTAAAAATATGCTATAATGATATGTCTAAATAAAGAAGTGAAATCATCCTCTTCCCCATCGAGTACTGCCTCACTGTCTGGCGGCTACTTGCCCGGATCATCTGGGCATTAGCCAAGCCACAAATCATGCCTACCAAGGGCAAGAAGAGTGGCCGGGGACTGTTTTAGAACAGTCCCCTTCTTTTTTTACACAAAACCCGTTGGAGAATAATCTCCAACGAGTCAAAATAAAAAAGGCTTAAAAACCTAATAAGCCGAATTCTGTGACGTAAAACTCGCTTCGCTCGTCACGTCACGCGTGCAATATATCCATGGCGTGCCGCGTGGCGAACGAAGTGAGTTTTACGCCGGTAATCATCTATCTAGGTCTATAGTCGCCTATAGACTCAAGCAGTCTACCCGCTCTTTTCAGAGCCTATTTGACCTTTCACCAGCTAAAAGTTTACCTCTTTTAATGTGTCACCACACTAACGCGTGAGCTCTTACCTCACATTTTCACCCTTACCCCTCACAATGCTCAGGGCGGTTTACTTTCTGTTGCACTTGTTCTAACTGTAAAGTCACCCTTACAATCGGTTGGCGTTACCAACTAACTTTTTTATGGTGTTCGGACTTTCCTCCCTGAACCACTCACTCCGTTCGGGTATCAGGGCAAGCCCTTTTACTCTACGCGGCGTGAGCCGTGTACCCGAGCAAAGCGAGTGGTTCACGGCGATTACCTTGGTTTTTAAGCCTATGTTATGTATATACCAAATTTTACTATTTTTGTCAAGACTTATCTAAAATATAGTCTAGTGTTTCTTGGGCACATTTTTGCCAAGAAAAATTCCCAGCTCTTTTCAAACCTTTAGCTATTAATATTTCTCGTAATCTTTCTTCCTGATACACCTGAGTCATTTTATCTTTAATATCTTGTGGATTATCAGGATCAAAATAAACAGCTGCTTCACCTGCCACCTCGTGTAAAACAGGCATATCTGAACACACAACCGGCACTCCAGAAGCCATTGCCTCCAAAATCGGCAATCCAAAGCCTTCAAATTTGGAGGGAAAGACAAACATACTAGCACTAGCAATCAGCTTGGTATAATTTTTTTGACTAACATAACCAAGAATTATTACGTCATTTTTTATCTTGGTGTCTTTTATCATATTTTGGATTTCTTGATAGCCAAAATTACCCGGCCGGCCAGCCAACATAAGAGGCCATTTGAAATTGCCCATACGATATGCTCGTATAAGATTTTGGACATTTTTTTTAGTCTCAATCCGGCCAGTATAAAGTATGTACTTTTCCGGATGATCATGCTCGTCAACATATCCTAACTTATCCTCTCTTGAGATAGGGCCAAACTCTGAACTATCCCAACCAAGATAGATAACTTTTATTTTATCTTTAGCTTGAGGATAATACTTTATAATATCCTGCTTTGTGGCATTGGATATAGTTATTATCTTTTTGGATCTTTTGACAGCGATATTGTGTGACCATTTCTGATACCATCTTTCCAAAGGATGATATAAATCAGGATTTTTCAAAAACCCCAAATCATGAATTGTCACAATTATCTCACCTCGACCCATGATAGGTACTGCATTGGAGGCAAAAAACTTTTCCACCGGGTGAATAATCAGCTCAAAACCAAGACGTAAGTGAGTCCAAAATTTTGAAAATGGCCATTTAAGTTGTTTAAAATAAAAATTTTCCGGTGCATCCATAAGATCACCGGCAAGGTTTTGATTATAATAGACAAAAAATTTATTTTCTTTATCTAGTTTTTTGAATTGATTTAATAAATGCCAAGCATACCACTCTGTACCAGTTTTGTATTTTTTGTCCGCTCTGGTTGCCTCTAATCCTATCGTTTTCATCCCGTTAGAAATTTACTTCATAAAACATACAAGAAATATATACTACACTATCTTTATTTATACACAATATCCCGTGAATTTCTAACGGGATTCATTATTTGGCCGATAAAATACTTCGTTTATAACTTTCCAAATTTTCTAGGGCAATACCTGTGCCACGAGCTACACAAAGTAGAGAATCATCAGCTACATAAGCCGGTACGCCAGTGGCTTGGGATAGCAATTTATCCATGTTTCTAAGCAGTGAAGTGCCACCAGATAAAACCATGCCCTTGTCCATGATATCAGCTGAAAGCTCGGGTGGTGTTTGATATAAGACAGATTTTACAGCCGAGATCAAACTTTGTAATTCATTTTGTAAAGCTTCTGTCACATCATCTGAACTGACATTGATAGTCCGTGGCAACCCAGTAATCATATCCCGCCCTTTGATATCCATAAATAATTTTTCTTCTTTTGGTAAAAATTGAGCGCTACCAATTTTTATTTTTACTTCTTCAGCAGTTCTTTCACCAATAGCCAAATTATATTTCTTTTTTATAAATTCACCTATGGCACTGTCATATTTATTGCCACCTATTCTGACAGATGTACTAGCTACAATACCACCCAAAGAAATAACAGCAATTTCACTGGTGCCTCCCCCCATATCAACAATCATGTGTCCAGAAGCACTACCAATTGGAATATCGGCTCCTATAGCGGCTGCAATCGGCTCTTTGATAATATAAGCAGCTTTGGCACCGGCATTTAAAGTAGCATCAATTACTGCCCTTCTCTCTGTAGAGGTGATGCCGGCTGGTACGGCAATCATGACTTCCGGTCTGAATATTTTCATACCACCCACAGCTTTGTTTATAAAATATTTAAGCATGCTTTCTGTAGTACGATAGTCAGCAATTACTCCATTTTTTAATGGCCTAGCAGCTACAATAGAATCCGGTGTACGGCCAATCATTTCTTTGGCTTCATCGCCCACTGCCATTACTTTATTGTCCAAGATAGAAACAGCCACAACAGATGGCTCGTGTATTACAATACCGCGTTTTGGAATATAAACCAAAGTATAAGTAGTGCCCAAATCAATTCCTATCTTTTTTATAAACATTATAGTTTTATTTTATTTCTAAAATCTTACACTTTACTTTGCCACCTGGCAAATCAACTTCTGCTTCATCACCAACTTTTTTGTTTAATAAAGCTTTACCAAATGGAGATTCTAGAGAAATACGGCCACTTAGTGGCTCGGCCTCGGTACTACCAACTATAGTAAAATCTAAAATCTGACCATCTTTATCAATCTTTACCTGTGAGCCAATATAAACTTTATCGCTATCTGCATTGGTCTCTGCGACAACGGCTGTTTTTATCAAATGCTCCAATTCTAAAATACGGCCTTCAACAAAAGACTGCTCTTCTTTGGCATCTTGATATTCAGCATTTTCTGATAAATCGCCTAGCTCTTTGGCTGTTTTTATCCTCTCAGATACCTGAGGTCTTTTTTCAGTTTTGAGGTGTTCGAGCTCATTTTTGAGCTTGTCCAGCCCAGCTTGGCTAAAAACTTTTTTATCCATAATCTTTCTATACTTTTTAATTTTTGTTAATTTATTATTAATAAATTATATCTTAGCAAATTATTGGGAAAAATACCACTCCATAAACTCTCGAGTTATAGCAACAGCCCAACCAACATCGCCGCCTTCTTCCACCAAAACAACTGTCACAATTTTGGGGTCATCATAAGGTGCAAAGGCTGCCATCCAAGAATGCGGAATTTTATCTTTACGAAACTGCGCTGTGCCCGTTTTGCCGGCTACTTTGACTGGGACAGACTGAAGACTTTGAGCTGTGCCTTGGGTGACAGTTAACCTCAGAGCCTCTCTGACAGTACTTAAATTATCAGATGCTACAAGATTCGTCAAAATAGCTTTGGGCTCATAGGGAACAATTTTATCGCCTTGTTTTATTTCTTTGACAAAATGTGGTTGATAAGCTACTCCTTGATTGGCAAAATATGACATCATAACAGCAGTTTGTATTGGTGTGACTGTCAAAAATCCTTGACCAATAGATAGATTATAAGTATCCCCCAGATACCACCTTTCACCAAAGGTATCTTCTTTCCAATCTTTGGAAGGCAAAAATCCCACAGCTTCAGATGGTAAATCAACACCAGTCTTGTTGCCAAAGCCAAATTTTTTGGCATAGTCAATAATTTTGTCTACTCCCAAGCCACGACTGAGCCATTCATTGTTGCCACCGCCAATAGAATAAAAAAATGTATTTACTGAATCAGCTATTGCCCAATAAATATCTGTCATGCCATGGCCGCCAGCTCGCCAGTCAGGAAAAAAACTACCGCCAACACTCACTCCTCCCGTACTATTTACTTTAAAATTTTTATTTATTACTTTTTCTTCAAGGGCAGCTGAAGCAACCACTGTTTTAAAGACAGAACCCAATGGGTAAGTCCCAGAAATAACCCTATTCAATAAGGGATTGTTTTCATCTTGAATAATCTCTTGATATTGCCCAGTATTTAAAACACTGGTAAAAATATTACTATCATAATCGGGCAAACTATTCATAGCCAATATTCCGCCATCTTTAGGATCCAAAACTATAGCCGCCATTTTTGGTTTATCATAGTTAGCCGCATATTTTTTCATTATTTCAGCTAGTTTGGCCTGAGCCTTATTATCTAATGTTAAATATAAATCATCCCCGTCAATTGGATCAGTTATAGACAGCATATTTTTTTCTCTAAATAAAGCGTCTACCTCTACCTCCTGACTGCCATCTTTTCCCCTGAGTACATCTTCATAGATCAACTCCAAACCGCTTTTACCTATTCTATCATGATAATTATACTTAGCATCTTTAACATCTTCTTCACCGACTGCTCCCAAATAACCCAAGATATGAGCTGAACCCAAATCAGCAAAATATTGACGGCGAGGTTCAAAAGAAATATTAATAGCTGGATAATTTTCTGACATGATAATTAGCTTGATAGCTGTCTGATAAGAAATATTTTCATAAATCAAAACCTGATCTGAGCTATCAGACTCCTCTTGAATACGAGCTTCAATTTCTGTTTTATCTATTCCCAAAGTTGAGGCTACTTGATTGAGTATTTCATCTCTGATCTCAATCTCAGTCGGCAAAAAATCAGGAATAAGATATAAAAAGAAATATGAAACATTTTTGACCATCAAATTTCCAAAACGATCATAAAATAAACCACGATTGGCTTTGATTATATTGGATTTAATCCTATTTCCCTCAGCCACATTCCTAAAATATTCCCCCCTGACAACTTGCAAATAAAAAGCTCGGCCAAATAAAATAAAAAGAATAAATAAAAATAAAATAAAAAGATTTCTGATTTTTCTATCGGCAAAAAACTTACCAAGCCTCTGATGCTTTCCCAACCAACCCAACTCTAAATAATCACCGCTTTTTTTTTGTTTTATAAAGCCGCTGACCTTTGAATCCTTGACTGACCCCTCTTGAATTTTAAAAGGATTGCTTTTTATCATGGTGTTTGGCCCAAAAATTATAATAAAGCAAATGAACTAAGATAAGTATAAACAAATTTATACCCATCATCTTGATCACCTGCAACATCATATCAAAATTTATAATATATAAGTTCCAAGGGAAAATAAAATTTGCTGTCAAAAAAAACAGCCAAAACATGACAAAGGCAGACAAAGATAAAAGTATAATAGTCAAAATATTTTTTGAAGTTAAAATTGTAAGTTGTAAACTAGCTAAAATAAAAATAATGAGCATAAAAAATATTGCATGAAGTCCAAACACACCTGTAAAGGAATCTACAAACAAGCCGGCCAGACCAGCATAAGCATAATAAATCCAAGGGTTCTTCTGATTGTAATACACTAAAAGACTAGTGACTAAAAATGGCTGCAAAAATTGCCAACCATTATCATAAAGATTCAGAACAATAAAAGAAAAAGCAGACAGAAGATAAATAAAAATTATAACTAAATACTTCATAAACTAGTAATAATTGCTAACATACTTAAATTATCATAATTTATAAGCGGGCTAATAGACGCATTTTTAAATAGCTCCTCCTGAGAAAATTCTACTTCCTCCACCTTACCAATCACCAGACCGCTAGGAATCTTGGCATCTATATCGGCACTTACTACCAGATCTCCTTTTTTTATCTCCTGCTCCTGTGGTATATAACTCAAGTCCATCACCAAACCCAAGGAGCCAGTCAAAATACCAGAAATATTTTGTTGATCACCTACTTTGACAGCTAATTTGCTAAAACTATCAGTCAAAAGACGCACCTTTGAAGAATCCTGCCCAACATCTATTACCTTCCCTACAATAATACCATTGTTTACTACAACCGCCTGACCCAACTCCACATTTTTATTTTTTCCAATATCAATAATCAAAATGTTTCTATTGACCGGATCACGACCCAATATATCGGCAATAGCTAAGGTATAATTTTCTTTTTCCTTTAGCGCTAATAATTCACGAAGTTCTTGATTTTCTTTGGCTAGAGTTTTTAGTTGATTATTTTCAACCAACAGATTTTTATAATCCTCTTCCAGATCACTTGGCTGATCATAAAGCTGATTTACCGATCCCTTGGGACCAAACCAACTACGAAACAAAATCCCTACATCAAAAATTTGACCATTTTTAAATAAAATTAAAAAAATCACAACCAATATGAAAAGCAAAAAAACTCTTAGATTTTGTTTTAGCATAAATTGTGGTTTTTTAATTTAGTCCCAAATCTTTAGTAGAAGGTAAAATTATATCTTGTAAATTATCTAAATCATCCAATATTTTTCCGGTACCTCGGACCACTGCCGTCAGTGGTTCATCAGTAATATGAACAGGCATTTTAGTTTCTTGTGAAATAAGAGTATCCAAACCCCTCAGTAAGGCCCCACCACCTGATAAGACCATGCCTTTTTCATAAAGATCGGCGACAAGCTCCGGGGGAGTGTTTTCAATAGTAGCCTTAATATTTTCTACTATCAATTTCACCGGCCGTATAATAGCCTCACGAATATTAGCATCAGTAATTTGAACCTCTTTTGGCAAACCAGTCAAAAGGTCACGACCACGCATGGTAGTTTTTAATACCTTGTCCATTGGCAACACCGAAGCTACCTGTATCTTAATCTTTTCCGCAGTCCTCTCCCCTAAAAGCAAATTAAATTTATCACGAGCATACTGAATAATAGCTTCGTTTAATTTATCACCGGCCAGTTTGAGAGATTTCCAAGAAACTACTCCTCCTAATGAAATAACCGCAATCTCTGTAGTACCACCTCCAATGTCAACTATCATTGATCCTGAAGCCTCCAAAATTGGTAAACCAGCTCCAATGGCAGCTGCCATTGGCTCTTCTATAAGCAGCACTTCTGAAGCACCAGCCCCCATCACTGAATCTTCTACTGCCTTTCTTTCTACTTCTGTCACATCAAGAGGGAGACCAATCACTACTCTTGGTCGAGGCATAAATGTAAATGATTCACGATGGACTTTTTCTATAAAATGCTTGAGCATTTTTTCAGATACTTCAAAATCAGAAATAATCCCGTCTACCAAAGGACGACTGACAGTAATATGCTGAGGAGTCTTACCCATCATGATTTTGGCATCTTCACCAACTGCTACAATTTTTTCGGTACGATTATTTATTGCCACTATAGATGGCTCATTGATAATAATTCCCTGATCTTTGACATAAACTAAAGTATTGGCCGTTCCCAGGTCAATACCAATGTCTTTAGAAAAATTTCGAAATAGTCTTTTAAACATTATTTATAAAATTTATCTAGAGCATTTATGACTTGTTTGATATCCATCATTTCTTTTTTATGATCAAAACGGCTAATAAGTTCTAAATCCTGATTTTTGTCAGAAATTACTAATTGATAAGGTATACCAATCAAGTCAGCATCTTTGAGTTTTTTACCAAAAGAAATTTCCCTATCATCATATAAGACATCAAATCCAGCTGACTTTAATGATTCATAAATACTGTCACTTTTCTCATCTGTCTTACCATTTTTTGCAAAATTTAGCAAATGTATATGGTAAGGCGTAGTAGTCTTAGTCCAAATGATTCCGTCTTTGTCGTGACTAGCTTCTACCACAGTGCCCATTACTCTGCCTAAACCTATACCATAAGATCCCATTAAAACATCATGCTTTTTACCTTCTTTGTCGGTGTATTGCAAAGCAAGTGAGCTAGAATACTTTGTACCAAGTCTAAAAATATTACCTGCCTCTACAGTCTTGGCTTCCTCTAGTTTATGACCACACTTTGGACATTTGTCGCCTGCTTTAGATTGTGCTATTTCTTTGTTTTGTGCCCAAAAACATTTTTTGCAAAGTACAGTCACATCTTCCCCGGCCTCGGTAATTACCATAAACTCATGAGAAAATTGTTTACTCATAGTGCCACCAGATGCCTCTACTGAAAATGCCTCCAAACCTAGACGTTTAAAAATTTTAAGATAAGCATCATGCACCAACATATAATATTTATCCAAATCTTTTTCATCAGCGTGAAAACTATACAAATCTTTCATAGAAAATTCACGACCACGAAGTAATCCTGACTTAGCTCTCTTTTCATTGCGAAATTTATCCTGAATCTGATAAATATAAATTGGTAAATCTTTATAAGAGTTTATTTGTTGCTTTGCTAATTCTGTGACTACCTCCTCATGAGTAGTAGCTAAACCAACTTCATTGCCATGACCATCAGGAAACTGATACATAATATCTTGCATCTCATCCCAACGGCCTGTTTTCTGCCACAAATCTTTTGGTTGAAGAGCAGTCATGAGCATCTCCTGCCCATCCACTGCATTCATTTCATCTCTGATAATATTTTCCACTTTTCTAAATACTCTTAAACCAAGTGGCAAATAATTATAAACACCAGCCATGTGCTTTTCAATAAAACCGCCACGGATAAGCAACTCCGCATTGATACTTTTTTCATCCTGACTAATATCACGTCTAGTCTTACCAAATAATTTTGATTGTCTCATACACTAATTTTTTAATTGCTCTGTTATACGTCTTTTCTCGTCTTCCAAAATCTGACCATCATATTCACCGCTGTGAGCTGTCTGGTCATTATGACAAGCTGCTTTTTGATCCAAATGTATAGAAATCTCTAGAGAGTCTCCTTGATCATTCATATACACGTGTAGTCTGGGAAATTCATCATGCGTCAAGCGACGGGCAAAGCTCATCGAAGAGCCACGATGTGGATGATATCCCAAGCGCCTCATCATAGTCAAAGGATTTTCTTTTATATCTGCTGTTTTTATGGAAAATTTCATATCTTAAAATAAATTTTTGATAGAATTAAATATCATTGGTCCATAATTCTTAAAATCTCTAACAGTAATAATAACTAATAAAGCCACCAAAATGATAAAACCGCTATTATGTATCCAAGCCTCTACTTTTTCATTTAGCTTTCGCCTGGTGATGGCCTGCAAACTAATAAATAAGGCGCGACCTCCATCCAGAGCCGGGAAAGGGAAGAAATTTATAACCCCTAGATTGATAGATAAGACAGCAGCAAAATATACAATACGTAAAAATCCTAATTTTATGACTTCGCCAGTCACCATCGCTACTGCTACCGGCCCACCAAATCCCTCAGGCACAGCACCTTTGGTAACTAAGTCAGCAATTAGATAATACAAAGCTTGGATAATACGAAATATCATAATGCCCGTGACTTTCAAACCCTGCCATATACCGCCAAAAAATCCATAATTTACAACACCAGTATTAATAATACCAATACCAATCATTGAAGCCTCTTCGCCATCTAATTGAGCATGTTCTATCTTGTATTGTTCGGTCTGTTTGTTTGATTTTTCTACGATAATATCAACTGTCTGACCCCTTAGGCTCTCTATTTTATCATGAGCAGCATTATAATCATCAAATACCTCGCCATTTATAGAAACTACTTTATCGCCTATCTCAATACCCGCTTTATCAGCTGGGCTGTTTTTGACTATTTCCAAAACCGTTACTCTTTTATCAGTTATTTTGTCAGCCGGGATACTACCGTCTAGTTCTTGTGGAAATCCAGATACAAAAATAATTGATAGTAAAATAAAAGACAAGAGAAAATTCATAAATACACCAGCTGAAACAATAATAAGTTTTTTCCAAGCCGGCTGGACAGCAAAACTATTTGGATCGTCAGTATTGTCTCCAGACTCCCCTTTAATTTTTACATAACCGCCCAGTGGTATCCAGTTGATTGAATATTTCACTCCATTTTTCTTTTTGGAAAAAATCTTGGGTGGAAAACCAATCGCAAACTCCTCCACATCTACTCCCAAACGACGCGCACTAATAAAGTGTCCTAGTTCATGAACTAGGATTAGCAAACCTAAAATTAATATAAATGTTATAATTGTTTCCATATTTTAAATTGTCATTATTTCTTTTTCTTTTTCATCGCCAATTTGTTTGATTTTTTCATTATACTCTTTGATCAGCTCATCAAGATCATTAAGAGCCTGAAATTTACCATCTTCAGCGATTTCTCCACTTCTTTCTTTGGATATTATGTCCTCTCTTATTTTTTCACGCTGTCCGCGAAGGGCAATACGTGATTCTTCTAATTTTTTATGTAATATTTTAACCAAATTTTTTCTACTTTCTTCTGTCAAAGGAGGAAAATTTAATCTTACCAAATCCCCATCCACCACCGGATTTACATTCAAATCAGACTGGTTAATAGCTTTTTCAATACTACTAACCACTCCCTTATCCCAAGGCTTTATAGCAATGGATTGTGGCTCCGGCGAACTAATAGCCGCCAATTGTAAAAGTTCAGTTTTTACACCGTAACTTTCAACCATTATTTTTTCTACCAAACTTGGTGAAATACGTCCAGTACGAAGTGAACCAATATCTTTTTTTAGAAAGTCAATGGTTTTATCAAAGTGTTCTTTATTTGTCTCTATTAAATTATGCATATTATTATTTTTCCTCAATTTTAAATGCTCCTAAGTATAAATATTTATTATCCAATGAATAAGCTAAACCACGAGCTGTAAAATCAGTCGGCAAACTATCAATAGACCAAGTACTACCGTTGTCCAGTGAATGATACAAAGCTTTGGAAGTACCATAAAAAATCTCTTGAGTATTTTTGGGATTGACTAGAACTGAATAAATAATTTCTTTACTACTTGGTGGAGTGAGCAATTTAATTTGCTTCCAGATACGACCATCAGTCAAGCGATATATAGTACCACGAGATGTAAATATAATACCATCTTCTATACTTCGGTCTATACTAGCTGTAACAATACTAGTAGCTCCTTTTATTTTGTATAGGCTTAAATATTTTTTTTCTTGCTCCAAATCATATTTTTCTTGATTGGTAAGTTTTCGTCCCATTTTCTTTTCTTCATCTTCTATAATTGTTATAAATGCCTCATCTTCATCAATCTCGGCTCTATCAACACGCAAATCCATAAGATTTGTCCAAATTTCTGCTTCATCTTCACTCTTATAGATTCCTTTATCTTGCACTACAGCATAAACTATAGGACTATCTTCTTTTTCTAAAACGAAAATATCCGTTATTCTAGCGCCAAATCTGTCTAATACATCCCAAGTCAGACCACCATCATTACTTCTTAAAAAGTCTCCACTGGAATTACCAGCATAAATTATTTGATTATCCCGAGGACTAATGTTGACCGCGGTTATATATTGGCCTTTTCTGGTTTCAAAAAACATCCTATTCCAAGTACGAGAGCAATCTGTAGTTTTATATATTTTATTATGTGCGGCTGCATAGATTGTACAGTTTTGAGCCTGATCAACCACTATATCATTGATTGTGCCAATACCACTAAGCGTATTGAACCAACCATCTCCATAATTGTAACTATAAAATATACCATCATGCTGCGTACCCAAATAAATAGCTGAGTCATCCAAATGATCAAAAGCCATCACGGTAATACTAGCTGCATCAAATGTAGCTTTTTGTCCACCAGTGGTATATAAAGTAGTTACCTTTTCCCAAGTCTTGGCCTGATCACTACTTCTAAAAAGACCGCCGCTAGTTTCAGTGCTGGCTGGTTTTTTCTGATTTACACTCAAAATGCAACCAGATAAAAATACAGGTAAAATCAGAAGTAAAATAAAATATTTTTTTATTTTCACCTGCTTAGTCCCGTCTATAGCTAAACCTCTAACGGGATTAGAAATTTTTATTTGTTTTTCTCTGCTCATAAAAATAAATTATTTTATTATTTGATACTTAAAAATAAATTTTCCCACAAAAGCTGAGGAGACACATTATGTTTTATTTTCTGCTTAACACTGTTTAATGATAAGAGATTATTTAATAATTTTTTCAAATCAAAATTTTTGGCAATTTTTTCCAAATCTGTACGATAAATTTCATTGGCAATAGACTTGTCAATCTTGATCCATAAAATATCGCGCAAAAATATCTCCAACAAATCTAAATATTGAGAAGTTAATTTGCCCAGTTCATAGACCTTGTACCCCGGATATTCTTTTTTTAAAATTTCAAACCATCTGTCTATAGCTTGCATATAACTAAAAGTATCAGCTGATAATAGTTTGATTATAAAATTACAATTTTTCTTAAAACTAGCTAAATTGTCTCCCATTAGACGCAGCGCTACGCCCGGTTTACCAAAAGATAAATTGATAATAGTATCTTTTTCTTCACGACTATAATCATAGCTTGCCAACCACTCTTGCATATCAACCCTAGATAAAGATTGAAACTTTAGCAATTGGGCACGAGATATTACTGTGGCCGGCAAATCTACTATTGAATCAGCTATCATAATGATAGTAGTATTGGTTGGTGGTTCTTCCAAAGTCTTTAAAAGAGCATTGGCTCCAAATAAATTGATTGTTTCGGTGCCATAGATAATAGCAATCTTGTGATTACCCTCAAAATTGGAAAGAGACAGCTTGTACAAAAATTCACGTATATTTTCTATAGACAAATCTTCTCTGTCTCCCAGTTTGTATACATTTAAAAAAGTGCCTTTATTTATCATCCGACAATGATCGCACTTGTCACAAGGCTTGGCTTTGGTATCCAAACAATAATAACTTTTGACAAAATAATCTACTACCATTTTTTTGCCCAAGCCGGCTGGACCATAAAAAAGATAAGTATTAGGCAATTTGTCTTGCAAAATTGCCTGTTGAAGAAATTTTAGCTGATTTTTATGACCATAAATAGGCCATTTGAATTCATATGGCATTACATATAAAATACCATTTTTGCTATTAAAAATCAACTGTTGATATCTAAATAAAAACCGCCTACTTAGGCAGTTCTCATCTTATTGTCCAACGCTTGATTGACCAATTTATCAGCTTCTTTGTTTAATTCTCGCCTGACATGAGAAAAAGTAATTTTTTTGAATTTTAATGTTAGATTCCAAGCTTGGACAAAAATTTTAGCCAGTTCTTTATCCTTTACTTTATATTCTTTATTCAGCTGCTTGACTACCAATTCACTATCCAAAAAACAAGACAACTCAAACACATCCTTTGCCAAAGCTGTTTCCAGCCCTTTGATAAGCGCTTTATATTCGGCTTGATTATTGGTAGTCTCACCAATATATTCGGAAAAAGAAGAAATTTCTTGTTTATCCTGATACAAAATCCCGCCAATAGCAGCTGGCCCTGGATTGCCACGTGCTCCGCCGTCTGTAAATAATCTATAAGTCATGTTTTTTTCACAAATATAATATATTTAAATTTATTTCACGGGATGAATATCTAAAATATTTAATTGAATTTCTCGATTGCCATTCCATTGATTGATATTTAAATTATATACTATATCAACCATATCACCAATTTCAATCTCCCTATCGCCAAGACCAAAAGCAATTGCCCCCTTGGTTTTATTTCCTTTGGCTAGTTCCAATTTGAGATGACGATTATCGTTGCCAACTTTTCTAACACCAGTTACTTTGACCTCTTTTGACATAAAAACCGGTTCAGGATTGGCCTGTCCATAGGGATCAAATTTGTCCAACATATCCACTATAGACCAATTTATATCTTCAAAATCTATCACTAGTTCTATTTCTAATTCGGGTTTTAGATCTTGGCCGGCCAGATCACGGGCAGCTATTTTTTTCAAACCTTTACAAAATTCGTCCAGATTTTTTTTATCCATAGCAAATCCGGCCGCCTGCGGGTGACCACCATATCTTTCCAAGAATGATTCTAGTTCTTTTAAGGCTTTGGAAATATTAAATCCTTTGACGCTTCGACCAGAACCGATTATCTTGCCGTCTACTTCCGTCATGACTATCGCTGGTTTGGCAAACTCTCTGACCAGGCGGCCGGCTACTAAACCAGTCAGACCAACTGACCAATCTTTATCAAAAAATGTATAAAGATAATCATCTTCATTAATTTCTTTGGTTCTAGCTGATTTTATAATCTGTTCGGTGAGTTTTTGTCTTTCAATATTTGAGCTATTAAGATCACGAGCTAGCTGCGTGGCATTGTCTTGATCTTTTTCTATCATCAGATAATAGGCCAAATTGGCATGATCCATTCGTCCAGCAGCATTGATACGTGGGGCAATAGAAAATGCAATAGTTCTGGCATCTAATTTTTCAACATCAAGATTAGCTACTTCTATCAGCTTTTTCATACCTAGGCGCCTATTTTTTTTCAAGACTTTTAGACCATATTTAAGTAAAGTCCTATTTTCTCCCAACAGAGGTACCATATCGGCTACAGTGGAAACAGCTACTAAATCAAGCAACCATTTTTCATGTAGTTCTTTTTCATTGTCGGACTGCTTGTTTTTTAAATTGATAATAAGTGCCTGAGAAAATTTAAAAGCCACTCCCCCGCCAGCCAAAAATTTGAAGGGATATTTTTCACCTTCTACCTGAGGATGAATAATCGCTTTGGCTTTTGGCAAATTTTCCGGTATGGCATGATGATCCGTCACTATAACGTCCATAGCTTTTTTGTTGGCTATATCAACCTCCAAAGCATTACTAATGCCACAATCACAAGTAATAATAAGTTTAGTATTATTTTCCGCGAGCTCTTCTATTGCTCTAGCATTGAGCCCATAACCTTCTTTTTCTCGATGGGGTAAATATACCTCTACTTTGGCGCCAATGATTTCTAAGGCTGTTTTTAAAATAACTGACGAACATACTCCGTCGGCATCATAATCTCCGTAGATAGTAATTAATTCATTTTTGTCTACTGCCTGATAAACCCTGTTACAGGCTTTTTCCATATCTTTAAATAAATATGGATCATGTATATCCTGACTATAGTCAGGCTGTAAAAACTCATCAACCTGAGCCTGGCTAGTCAGACCACGATTAAAAAGCAACTGAGCAACAGTTTGATCCAGCTCAGGAAAATTTTTGCTAAAGTCTATATTATTTTTTTCAGGTAATTTCCAAGTATATGACATAATTTTAGATACTTAAACCCCCTTTATAATTGGGGGTTTAAACACGAGTCATTTTAACAAAACTATTTTACTTTGACAACTTTTATTTTGACTGATTTTTTCTTTTTAACTGGTGGTATGTCTTTCTTTTCTTCTTTAGGACTAGGCTGGCTTGGCTTTGACGGTTCAGTTTGTGGCCTTGTCTTTGCTTTGCCAGGAGAATTTTTTAATTCCAGATACAAAAACCACAAGCCAATAGCTAGAAGCGTCAAACCTATCAGAGTCACCAGAAAAAATGGATTAGAAAAATCAAAAAATGAGGAAAAACTATGGGAATTTTTGTCATAATCGGACAACATAATATTTACTTCATTATTTAAGTCTATTAATTCCTGCTCTGTCTGATTAAGATTTTTTAAAATCTGATCATCGGCCTGAGCAATTAATTTTATTTTATCAAACATAAGATTGTTTTTTTAGCGATATTTTCTATTTCTCCTTCTGGAGCAAATAAAACTTTTGTTTTTTTATCTATGTTCAAACCCGCTAAAACCATTTTTCTAATCTGAGGATTGGCTCCGACTGCCCCAGTAAAAACAATAGCGTCTAGATTTTTACTCATACCAAGATATGAGGCCAAATATCTTTTAATATCATATATATAAATATGTAAAGCTAAGCGGGCGGATTTTTTTTGAAGGGGACTAAATTTTTTCTTTGATTTGTAGCCTTCTACCTTGTAACCACTGGCCAACAAAACCTCTCTGAGATCGGCCATACCAGATAAACCTAATAGCCCTGATTTTTTATTTAATAATTTATTTATTTCTATCAAAGTCATTTTGGCAGACTTGGCCAAATAAAATACAATGTTGGCTGGTATATCACCACTTCTGGTAGCCATAGTCAGTCCTTCATTGGGTGAAAAGCCCATAGTAGTGTCCTTGACCAAGCCATCCATATACCAAGTAATACTACTGCCTGAGCCCAGATGACAAGTAATCAGTCGTAGTTTATCAGGTTTTTTGTGTAAAAGCAGTCCGGCATAACTGGTGGCCGCTTCGTGACTCAAACCGTGAAAACCATATTTTCTGATTTTGTGTTCAGTATAATATTTTAAGGGGATTGAATACAGATAAGCTTCTGGCTCAAGATTTTTGTACCAAGAAGTATCAAAGGAAACTGACATTTTGACTCTAGGTAAGCTAGTTTTGACCAATCTGATAAGAAGTAAAGTAACTGGATTGTGAAGTGGCGCTAATTTATTATATTTTTTTATTTTGTTCAAAAATAAACTATCTACTTTTGTAGTGCTGGTAAATTCTTCACCACCATGGACCATCCGAAAACCAACATATTGTATATCAAACTGACCAAGTAAGTCATAAATATACTCCCACCAAAGCTTAATATTGTATCCGCTTTGATAATTTATTTTATATTTTTTTCTTTTTAAACGATATGACAAAACACTCTTGTCGCCGCTAAGAGAGACAGCTCCTGATAATATTTCTTTACCAAGCTTCTGACCGACAGTTTCAAAAACCGCAAATTTCAAACTACTACTTCCATTGTTTAAGACGAGTAAATGTTTCACCCCGTTAGAAATTAATTATTAAATAATTTTTCCCCATTAGTAAAATATAATTTTGTGAATTTCTAACTGGGTTCATAAAATCAAGTCTATTTTGCTACAACTCAGTAATCCGGCGGCGTTGCCTTCGTCGGTATCCAGATGAATACTAGTACTAAAGTTGCCAACTCGGACTACGATATTTTCCAGTATCAATCCGCGGGGACCACCTACTTTGGCTTTTACTTTTTGGCCGGTTTTTAATTGCCATTTTTTGGCTTCTTCAGTTGATATATGCAGATGTCTAAGTGGCACTATCACGCCAGTTAGCAATTTGACTGAGCCTTTTGGCCCTTTGAGTGTCACACCACCTGGCGTGCCTTTGAGATCACCAGATACTCTAAATTCAGGTCTAATTCCTAGAGTTCTGGCATCAGTAGCGGCCAGCTCAATCTGAGTCTTATCTCTTATCGGACCAACTATACGCATCATTATACTATTTTTTGGACCAATTACCTCTACTCTTTCTTCGGCCCCAAATTCACCAGGCTGTGACAATTCTTTGATTGATTTTAATTGGTAGCCTTTACCAAAAAGCTTGTCCAAATGGGCTCTGGAAATATGAATATGTCTAGCGGAAATTTCAGCAATTACTTTTTTCATATTTATAAATTATATTTTTTTAAATCCCTGACTGTCAGCAAACCCTCTTGAGCACCAATTTTCATAATTACTGCATTACTGTTTATAATGGCCAGCTTGAGAGATTTTTCTACATTACCTTTGTATCTGATAAGACCGGCTACAAAACTGGAACCAAAAGAATCACCAGCTCCGGTAGTATTGATACCACGTTTTTTAGAAGCTGCCCGAAAATATGTCTTTTCGCCGTCATAAACATAAGCGCCTTTGTGTCCATCGGTAATGACTGTTATTTTTTGACCATAACTATGCAAAAATTTTAAAAGCTGATTAATATTATTTTTAATGTTTTTGCCTTTGATACTAATTACTAATTCCAAAGCTTCATCACGATTGACATCAAAAATAGTGGTATGTTTCATATATCTAGCCAGTTTTTTTAGGCCCATTTTGAGCTGATTTGACCCAGGATTCCAGGCTATTTTTATATTTTTCTTTAGCGCCTGATCAAAAATATTATCCAAACCCGCTTTAAAATTACCAGAAAGTGAAGTCAAATAAACCCAGTCTGTATTTATCTTTTTAATAACTGCTTTGGATAAATCCATTTTTTCATTGGCACCACGGTAGGCAAAGATAACATGTTCATTGAAGTGGCCAACATTGACAATAAATGAGGTGCCGGTATGAATATTTTTTTGAGTTTGGACAAATTTGGTAGAGATTTTTTTATCCTTCAGATATTTGATTATTTCAAGTCCCACCAAATCACTACCCAAAGACAAAACCGTCTGAGTGCTGATGCCCAAATTAGCAAAATTGACTGCCGTATTCATACCCCCGCCACCAAAAGTCAAGTAAACATCTTTACTATAAATCTTGGCGCCGTATTCAAAAGCAATCAGCTTTTGACGAAGCAAATCGGCTTTATTATCCAAAATAAGCATATCATCAGTATAAAACATTATATCGCGAGTTGCTCCGCCAATGGTAGTAACTTTATTTTTTATCATATTTTGAACTTTCAACTGATCTCAAGTTGAAGTTAAACTTAATTAGATATAGCGATTATAATCTTTGATGCGATCAACAATCATCTTCATGATATACATAAAAATTGCAAACATTCCACCGACAAAAATAAATTGTCCGGTAACTCCCACATCAAAATAAGATAATTGTTGGACTATAGTAATACCTACTAATACGCCCAGCACTATAATAGCCAAAAATAAAAGTATTACCAATGTAAATATTAACTCAACAACTTTATGCAGTGACATAAGTTTTAGTTAAAAGTTAAGCCCATTTAAAGTCCAAAATCTAAAGCCAGAGAAGCTTTATAACCTGAAACTTAAATTTATTATACCAAAAATAAACAATCTATGCCACTAGTTTTTAAACTGACCAATATAATAACCAGCCACTGCCATAGCCACACCAACATTGAGAGATTCTTTGATGCCATGCATTGGTAGCTCTATTATGTAATCAGCGTTTTTGAGAGTTGATTTTGATATCCCTCGTACTTCATTACCTACTATAAGAGCTAGAGGAAATTTTGGTTTAAAATCTAGATAGTTGATAGATCTTTTGTCAGTCTCCAAAGCTACGATAGACACTCCTCTGCTTTTTAATTTTTTTATTAAATAAGAAATATTTTTATAATACTGCCAAGATACAGACTCTTCGGCACCTAGGGCTACCTTAGATATTTCTTTTCTGGGCGGACGACCACTATAACCTGTCAAAAACAGCTGACTAAGCCCCAAGGCATCAGCTGTCCTAAACATAGTCCCAATATTATA
Organism: Patescibacteria group bacterium; assembly: GCA_018819405.1. Taxonomy (NCBI): domain Bacteria; species Patescibacteria group bacterium. Next base: position 685,467 of record JAHJQF010000001.1, on the reverse strand, counting down.
TAAACTCCTAATATTGTGGCAGATTATATAAAAATCTTTAGTTGTTGTCATGAAATACCTCTTCTTTCTTTTCTCTCATAAAGCCCAACCAATCTTCAAAAGCAGCTACAAACAACTTGAATGGTGCCTCAATAATATAGTCCATAATAAAGGCAAATAAGTTAATTTTTTTAAATTTGGTAGACATCCATCGTCCGACTGATACAATTGGCAAAGCAAAAAAGTTCATCAACCAAGAAAATATCCCTTCTTTGTTTTTTTCTATGACCAGCTCTTTGGCTGTGGAGCGTATTCTGATAGCAAAAAAACTAACTGCCGTCAAAAAGAAAATAAAGATCGCCCCAGAAAGTATATTAAAATCCATACGTTTGAGCCAATAGATGATACCGCCAAAAACAACTATATACAAAACTGTGTACATAAAATTATAAAAAATCTGGTAGCCAATGTTTTTGTTGTATTTGGTCTTGAGTTGACAAAGGATTGACTGCTCGGCCTCATTGTATACAACTTTATGAATATTTTCCAAAATTCTGTCGGTATTTTTTTGACTAGGAGGTTTGATAGTCAAAGTTACAAAAAACATTAAGAGCGGTGGAAAGACAACATTTATACCAAGATTAAAATAATTAAGATGTTTGATTATATACATCTCATACGGAAATTCCAAAATAAAAGCCAGCATTACCTTGGTGATAAAAATATAAATAATAGCTCGTACGGAAGCGTTGGAAATTCTTTTGCGGATTTTTTTGTATTTTTTGTTTATCAAAAGCTTGGCCTCAGCTTCTAGCCTATCAGGGTCAACCAATAGCTCGGATATTTCTTTGCCCTGCTCTATAATCAACTCGTGCAAAATCTTGAAAGTCACAACTGGTTCTTTGATGGAATTTAAAATACTTCTTTGATAGGGATGCTTCAAATGATGTTGAATGGTCTTATAAATTTCCGGCAAATGTGTGGCCATAGTTTTGATGGCCTGACTACCTGGATTTTGCCAATCACTATAATACAAATTCAATAAATGATAAGAAATAATAATATCATCTGACTTGACCAAAGATTTATGTATAGAAATATAAAGCTGAATATTTTTTTCTTTGATACTCAACTGATCGTCCCCTTTTAGCTTTACCCTAGATTTGGTAATCTGATACATTGCCTCAATGACTGCATCAGCAATATCCTCTGGATGAAGTAGTATATCTATCTCACAAGCCTCAACCGCAATCAGCCAGTCAAAGTATTCTTTTATTTCATCACCATGATAAAGATCGTTCATTAATAAAAACAATTCATTATACTTGGTGATAATTTTTTCAACTTCTTTGATCTGATATTCAGGGATTGACCTATTTGGCAGATATCCAGATCTAACCAAATCCTCCACCAGTCCTTGGGCGATTTGCGGCTTGAGAACTTCCATAATAAAACGCCTCTTAAGATTGCGTTCTATAGCATAGCGGCGCAAAAGATGAACTTCTTTAAAATCTACGGTATTTCTAAGCTTTTCATATAAAGCCGAAAAATGACTGGTAATTTCATCAACCTCTATTTTGTTTTCTTCTTTGGACCGAGACTCCTGATGTTTATAAATTTGCTCCAGTTTTTTGTAAAGCAAAATTATTTCTGGTGATATTTTCATCCCGTTAGAAATTTAAGTAAAATTATTAAAACACTTTAAATATTTTATCCCATCAAAAGTTTGTAAATTTCTAACGGGATTCATATGGCTCAAATATACCACAAAATGGTCTTTTTTTCAATTTGTCTACTCTTGACAAATATTTTATTATGTGCTACTATGTCATAAATTTACAATAAAATACCAATGGAGCAATGAATGACTGTCTGTAATTTGGACGCTTGTGCCCGGTAAATTATTCTAAGGAATAAATCCAACCGAGGCTAAGGGCAGTCGGGAGCTAGTAGCGTAACCGACATTAACAAAGCAACAGATGCTTGATTTGTCGGAACGCCTCAAAAAGGTGTTTTTTTGATAAATCAAGCTCTTTCAAAACAGAAAGGATTCTATAAAATCAATGAGACGAAGAACCGTTGCCTATTAATTGGGCGCTTAGTCCGACTTAGTGTCGAGACAAGGGCAATGGGGAGTCAGTAGCGCAACCGGCATTGACGCTGGTTTGGCGTACACAAAATGTCTCATTGTTGGGACGTTTTTTTGTTTTGCCAAATCAGAACATAGGAGGTCCCAACATGTCTCGCATTTTCATCTACGACGACAACGCCGACACCATCAAGACCCTTCGTCACGCTCTGGAAACCAGTGGTGCTGGTCATGAAGTACTCGCCAACATCGTCTGGTCCAATCAGGACAAACAAGCCAAGTTGGTCACCAGTGCAGTCGATGTCATCGGGTTGTTGATCCAGACACGACCTTTCCCGGACGTGGTCATCGCCGAAGCCGAGCGTATCGACGGAAACTGGCTCTGCGGTCTTATCTACGACATGGAGCTGGGCAAAAATTGTTCGGTGATCCTCGTCGGCCACAAAAAGACCAAGAAAATCGAACACCTGTTGAAGCTCTACGGAGCGCATTTTTTCCCCAAGCCCTTCAATGTCCTGCACTTTGTGGAGTACATTGAAACTTTCCTGGCCGTTTCCTGCTGATTGTTGGCTAGGGGAAAAATAACCCCAGACACACGAAAGGAAATGCGGCATGCATTATGAGATGAGTCTGGCGCTCATTTATCTGTTCTGGTGGCTCAGGAAGTAGCCCACCAGAAAAAATGTTCATTTATCCTCTGCGCAGTTAGTCAATACTTAACTGCTAATAATGCTGCCTCTAGAGGGTAGCACAGGGACTCGCCATTTGTAGCCAATTCCCCCCGGCTACGGCGAGTCCCCCTTTTTTTAAATATTGACAAAAAACAAAGAAAATGATAAAGATATAAGTGAATGGTCCTTTGAAATAACTCTCTAACCCTGAAGCAAAAGGTTCTTTTTGGGACCTAAGAGGAGCTAAAATGAAACGCCTTCTACATATCATCCTGCTGGCAAGTGTGTTTTTGGTCTCGGCCTGTGCTGTGACCAATCAACAAATTCAAACACAGGCAACCACCAAGTCCCACCACAATGAGCTGGTCAGCACCAGCTCCTTCAAAATCGTCAAGGGCGGTTGGTTCAACATCGCCAAGTTTGAAAGCCAGATGGCAGACAAAAAAGAAACTCTGCGTGGTATGAACGCACCTAGCGATGTGCTCGCACAGTTTGATGCTACGTTACCAAGGACCCGCCCCTTGGAAATCATGATGGGACGGGAAATCAGAAAGCAAAATTTTGCTTTCTATGTCCTAGGATTTTTCATCAAAGATGGAGTAGACATCAATATCTCTCAAAAAGCCTTTCACTTCCGATTTTTGACGCCAGACAGCTCTATTGTGGAAACCGATGACCTTGGTTGTCTAGCTGTTTACTATGAAGGCAATGTGGGCAAGCCATACGATTCAAGGCAAAGCACTATTGTCTTCAACCGGCAATTCAACAATAAACCGGATTACAATAAACGGCCCAATGCTGTTTATGTCCGTTTACCCAAAAAGTACAGCCAATACCAACTCATTGGCTTGGACATAGACCCAACTAGAATAGGAATCGTTGGTACACTGGCCGCAAAAACACCCTAGGATTACATTGTGGCCGTCACTCTAGAACAAAGGAGACTTATAGTAAATTCCAAGTAACCGCCAACCCCAAAGGGAAGAGAGGAAGAGATGAAGAAGCTCACCACGATGGCACTCATCGCCTTCTTGGCGATCGGTGTCATCATCATGATCATGCCTCAGACCAGTGAGGCCGCTGTTGTCTCCTCGGAGACCCAGGAGCAGGATTTGCTTCCGGTCGCTTGCACAGCAGCCGAGGAGCACAACTGGGAGTCCTGGGGCTGGAACGCGATGTGTCTGGCCTACATGCAGCTGGAGGGCCAGGAATGGGAATGGGACTTCGTGCAAGGTCCCGCGGAGAACGTCGAAGAAACGACTATTATCGAGGTCGACGACGCCGGCGACACCGTGACCACCTATCATCTGCGCGCCTAAACACCAACTCGGCGCCAGACACTTCTTCCGGGGACTCGTCACTGTTACAAACGAGTCCTCTTTTTTTGATCAAAAAAAATGAGAGGCCAATATACTTATTGACCTCTCTTGACCTCCTTTCTCTATCACCTTGATAGAGAGTAGCAAATAATTTCCAAAACATCGGCATCCGGATACGCGCCAAAACTCAATATATCTTTTTGGCCTTTGACCACAATGAGCTGGTCGTCAGAAATAAAGTAAACTATGTCTTTTTCTCCGTTGGCCGGCAAAGCTAGCGCTACCCGATGGGAAAACTCGCCACTTGGCAGGAAAATGTCGTAGGTTTTGAATATGCCCTCGGGCTGATTCTTTGCGCTACGACTGGTTTCCACCCAAATCCTACCATCAGAGTGAATGGTAATGTCAAAGATATTTGGCGCAATATCTTCAACTACACATTCACCGCCCAAGCTCTCCATCATCTTCAAGTCCTCGACACCGCCCACAAGTGAAGCCTTTGCCAAGCGTTTCTCCTCATTTGAACGCTCGTATGGCTCAAATTCATGACTGATCTCTCGTAGCTTTTTCCCCTGCGTGTCATATACATTGAAGTGATATTCATTTTTACTCTTATCACCCCAATAAGGAGCAAGATAAAGATTGCCATCTTTATCAAGATCCCAAGGTTTGTAAGAGTAAAAATAGGTATCCTCTTCCACTAACTTTTGTTCAAGAAACAAGGAACGCAAAGGATAGTTGACATAACGAAACTTCTCACCATACTCAACGTATTGGCCGAGCCAAGTTTCTCCGGGAATAGAATTGCTTCCGGCAATAACCAATATACCATTTTGCCATTTGGCAAAGGTAGAGAGAAACATGCCAGAAGGATTCTCATTCAAGTAAATGCTTGGCCCAGGTTTCCCTTGGTAATCAATATAGACGATTTTGGCCGGAGTGGTCCGCAAAAGACCAATGTGCTCATCACCCATCAAAAACATATTGCCGGAAAAACTGAGCTCACCTGGCCCTTCGCCAGAAATGCTGATGGTTCTTTGGTGCTTGCCATCGGCAACAGCAACAACATAAATCTTGGAACTTCTGCCATCCAAGATGTACAAATTGTTGTCATGACCCAAAAGCACCTTGCTAATTGAGGCGAAGATAAAACTCTCGTCTTCTCCGCCCAGACGCCAATCCTCTTGCCAGTGCCAAATTTCCATCACCTGTTCATCGCTTCCAAAGCCAGAGCCAAAACCAATGGCCATGACCAAAAAAACAACAAACAAGGCGACAAACTGACTTTTCTTTGTGCTAGCGCGCATTTTACTGCCTCCCTCTGTTTTGAAAACACTCACTTTTCAAAGTGCCTAAATTAACATTTAACTATAATATAAATAACTTATTATGTCAATATAATAGGAACAAAAAACAGAGCCCAAGAGCTCTGTAATTTATTTTCCTAAAAAAATCTTTATTCACTACAACTTACTAATTTCTTTCAAATCTTTATCAGGCAAATACAATATCAACAAACCCAAAACAACACCACCTAAAGCTGTCCAAGAATGATTACCATTGAAAATTAACAAATCCAATGCATCCAATATATACCAAACGCCCCGCCAAATTAAAACAAGACCAACTACAATAAAAAGATTATCCACCAAATAACTCAAAGTTAATTTTTTCTTAGCCATAAAATAATATAAGAATTAACAATCTTGATTTAAATTTTATCATCTAATAAAAAAATATACAAATAAAAAAATGAAATATAAATTTCATCTATTTTTTAACTCGAGCCTACACTCACCTTGTTCGTTTGGCTCGGGGCGCTGTGCTATTGCACAGCATCTTAGGAACCTCGTCTTCGACTCGGATTTTTTTAACCCGAGCCTACACTCACCTTGTTCGTTTGGCTCGGGGACAGGGAGTCGAACCCCGATTGACGGGACCAAAACCCGTTGTCCTACCATTAGACGATCCCCGAATAGTTCAAAATACGCAGATATAATACTATAAAATTAGTTTATTGTCAATTTGCAAAAATAAACAATATAACACAATAGTAGCTATAGTTTATAATAAAAAACAGGGCACCTACTAGCTAATAGGTGCCCCGGTTGGATTGATGCCGGCTCTAGAACAGCAGGTAGAAAATCACCTGCCACAGATATACCGGTCCGTCGTTTCCGTCGATGGGTTCGCCGGCCACAGACGTGGTCGTAGCAGACCTCATCGGATGATCGTTGCCGTCGATGGGATCGCCGGCCACAGACATGGTCGTAGCAGACCTCATCGGATGATCGTTGCCATCGATGGGATCGCCGGCCACAGACGTGGTCGTAGCAGACCTCATCGGCTCGTCGTTGCCATCGATGGGATCGCCGGCCAAGGCCAGCGAATATGAAAACAGCGCGAAAATGACGATGTACAACACTTTCTTCATGGTTTTCTCTCCAGGTGGGGTGGAGGGTTTAAAGCGGCACTGTCTTCTGACAAAATCCTCCTTTCAAAAAAAGAGTTGCTTTAACCTAGCCACCTTGGCTAGATTTTCTTAATATATCCTATTATAATGATCTAATCTATTAAACATAGTAACATATATCATTGATCTTTTCCATATTTTCATTATACTCCCCCTGATTTTAAAAAGATATCCACAAATAACCCAAAAAGTATTGATATTTTAAAATCTTTCTGCTAAAATTATCAAACATTTAATTAACTAAGCTTTTAGCATTTTATGTAAAAGAGATGAATAAAAAAATCTGGGGACAGCTTTTGTCCATTGATCTTTACGACTGTGACAGGGAGCCAATTACTAATAAAAAGGGATTGGGAAAATTCTGCCTGGATCTGTGTAAAGAAATTGATATGGTTCCTTATGGAAAACCAATAGTCAAAAGGTTTGGCGACGGTGACCTAGAAGGCAATACAGCTGTACAGCTGATACAAACATCAAATATCACTGTACATTGTGACGAAATATACAATCGGGTCTTTATTGATATCTTTAGCTGCAAGAAATTTTCTACACCAAAAGCCAAAAAGTTTTGCCGAGATTTTTTCAAAGGTAAAAAAATGAAATTTCATAATATATATAGAGGATAAACAACAAAAAAACAACCCGACGGGTTGTTTTTTATTTTTTTATCAAAGCTAAACTACCATATAATCCAATATCATCTCTCAAGTCCGAAAACAAAATCTTTGGCTTTTGGATATTAGATAAAGCCCTGACAAATCTATCTTTTTGTTTATCTATCATACCACCACTTAAGATAATATATTTTACCGACACTCTACTAGACAAATCTTTGATACAATCGCTAAAATCATCAGTCACTATTTGCCACTGGCTGTCTGACAAATTTTCAGCTGATTTGCCAAATATGTTTTTTATATTCTTGCCACCAAATTTTTGCTCCCAAGTCCTCAAAAACTCCCTATCAAATTTTATAGAGCCCGCTTTTTTACTTTGACCATCTACTATAGCTCCTCCCAAGCCGGTACCTAAGACCAGATACAAAAATTTTTCTTTTAAGCCGTGACCAAAATAAACTTCCGCCAAACCCTGAGCCACAGCGTCATTGGCTATATAAACCGGACAATCAAATTCATTGTTTAGTCTTTTGACTAATTTTTTATTTACCCAATCCGGCAGATTAGTAGAGGCCTCCAGTTCACCCTCAGACACCCGACCAGCAATCCCAATACCAATTGCTTCAGGATGTTCTGAAATTTTTTTGATTTTTATTATAATTTCTGAGATACCAGACTCAAAAAATTGATTGGTCGGGAAAATAGTTTTAGCAGTCAACTGGACATCATCTAGAGATTGACTAGCTGCCATACGGGTATTGGTAGCACCGATATCTAGAGAGATATACATAATTTTATTCTTTATTTATATTTTATCTTGTTTAAAAATTTAATAACCCAATTCATAGAGTAAAAGCTCATGACCAGCCTGAACCCAAAAATCTTCTCCATAATATTCCATTTCCAAAATATAATCACCAATTACTGCCTGGCGCTCACTAGCCTCCTCCATCGTATCTAAATAAGCTACTAGTAAATCGTATTGATTCTGATAGCGCAAATCTTCATCATCTATTTGCTGCCAAAGATAATTTTGATAAGCCCAAGTGACAAACTCGGGATTATCTTTTTGGTCTGTAATACTAGCTAGCAATTTTTGCTGCACCGTCTCCTGATCCAGTCCTTGATAGTCAGCCACTGACAATAAATGCTTTATTGGCTCCAGTCTTGAATCCAGATAAGCGCCTAGATTTTCCGGATCATAGCTAATATCATCTACTACATAAGGTGGCTGCATAGCAAGTTTGATATTGTCTGGATTTTGCGCCAAGCCCATTTCTGAGAGCGCCCGCACTATTATTTTTACTTGGTCAAAACTCAAATCAGTCTGCACTTTTTTGTAAAGTAAATACTGCCAAGCCAAATCTATTTTAGAAATATCGTTACTTAGATATTTGAGAGCCATTTGCTTGATAAAAGTGGAATGATTATGGGCTCTTTGAGGCTCACCAACTGCATAACTCTGACGATGGCGTAGCCAACGCAAAGTATCCACTGCCGGCAATTGCAAATTACGCAAAATACCTAGAGTTTGAGAAAAACCAACTATAGCCAGATAATCAGCCTTTTTGCCCAATACTTTTTCAATTTGTTTGATACCATATTCCAAACCACCCAGATCACAGGCATTAGAAATATAATAATCAGATGAGGTCGCGCCCTTGCCCAGTGGCAGAGGCGAATAAGTACCCCTTGGCACAGCTGTTATCATCACTTGATTAATATTTTTATCAATTTCTATCAGCTGGATAGCATCACAATGTCCAGAATTGTCATCGCTTGCTCGCTTGTCCAAACCAATAAAAAGAATACTAACTCGGCCATTATCATTAAAAGGATTATCCTGACTATTAGTCAACTGCTCTTTCCGACGTAAAACAAGCAAATCCTCTACAGCCTGAGCCTGAGCTTTTCCCAAAGCGCGCTCTGGAGCACTTTTGATATACCAATAAAGTGCTTGACCGCCAAAATAAGCGGCCAAGGAAAATATTATTATCAAAACTGTAACAACTATTTTTTTTAGCATAAAGAAAAACTGATTTTTTAAGAAATCTCCTATTTTAGCAACACTAATACTTCTAATATTTTCCCATTTATAAGAAAAAAAATCAACTCAGCTTACTATTATATTGACAAAATAGACAAAATGTTATAGAAATAATAATTATTTATGTACCAACCACCACACCAAATCACCGGAAAGGAAAGACGTGGACACCTACAACTGTGGCTGCACCAAACAGTGTGGCCGTACAATCAACCAGCGCGATTTGGCGCCTTCAGCCACCTGGCTACTTGATCGGAATCTACGCATCATTATTTCCAGTAGTTGCCACAACCAAGCGCCCGAAGGCTACCGTAAATGCATCAAGTACGCTGGGGGTACTACCTGGAAAAAGGTCTGACCACCAACCAAGAAGGCTATACCATCAACATCAAGGAGCTATGTCCCCTGACCGGTGATGAAATCAGCCGAAATATCGCTGAAATCTTCGGCAAATAAACACCGCCCTCAAACAACGGGAAAAACCGTTCTTCTTGTGAGGCGGTTTTTTCATTGACAAAAAGTATTAAATAATATATAAAAAGATATACAAAGTTCCCTCCCACCCACAAACACCCACCAAGGAGATCACTATGAAAGTAATTCACACTTACGAACTGCTCCGACAGGTCGGAACCAACGAAGAACTCTCCACCTCCATCAACCTGGTCCATATCATGAGGATACTCCGAGATGTTCGGAGTGTCATTGGTCCGAGTTGCACGGTCGAGATGCTGGCCAACTACTTGGAAGACTTGAGCGAGCAAGCTCTGATCGTCCGCCAGCGACTGCTGGACAACAAAGACCAGCTCATGTCGGAAACTCCCGAGAGCTAACCCAAGTAGATCTCTCACCAACCGTCGTTGTGAACAAGAAAAACCATCTTGTTCATACAAGACGGTTTTTCTTTTTATATTATTTATCATTGACAAAATAGACAAAATATGATATAGTCGCTAGTCCGTTTTGTTTCATTACCAACTCAAAGAGAAAGGCCAAAGTCATGACTAGAATCCTCTTTTGGATCCAAGTCATTGCGGCTTGGACCTATGCTCTGTTTCAGACTATACAGGTCTTTAGTGGTCATACAAAAGGGCTGACCCTAGCCTTGTGGCTGCTATTTGTCGCCTACCTGTGTTTTAGCCTAGTTCTGTCTGTGTCTTCCTACCGTAACAATCCCACGGTAGATCGGCGCCGAATCATCAGTATTTTTATTCAATTTATCGCCATTTTTACCTGATTGTTTATCATCGGAATACGATCTATTCGCTGGCAACACGGAGACACAATAGTTGTCATATTAGTCTCTGGACTATCTATGACAACCATCTACAAATTTGGCAGTTATAAAGATGATGTTGCCAAAGGTTTTTTGTCGATGTGGTGCAAAGGCATCCCTCAACTATGGATGGCCTATGTCATCTACCAAGCCGGTAGTTCCGAAGGTCTACCCACTGTTTCTCTGATAGCCAGTCACATCACTTCTTTCCCCAGATTTTTACAAGTCTGGATAAACGCCCACCAAGGAGGTTGGGATAGGAGTACCAAAGGACTATTTATTGGCGAGCTAGGCAATGTCATCACTTGGGCAATAGTCACTGTCATGTGGTTTATAATGAGATAAACCACATGATGTGACCACACTCATGGACTAAACGTCCGCTTGCGGGTCGGGAATCACACGATTCCCGACCCGTTTTCTTTTGTCAATTTTTATCCAAAATAAAAACGACCCTGCACCGTGATGGTGCAGGGTTGTTTTTAAATTTATTTTACAGCTGCTTTAATAAAATCTCGAAATAGTGGATGTGGTCTTAGTGGTCGGGATTTAAATTCCGGATGAAATTGAGATGCCACAAAATATGGATGGTCTTTGTATTCTATGATTTCTACCAGCTTGCCATCTGGACTCATACCAGCAAATCTCATACCAGCTTTTTCCAGTACTTCTAGATAATCATTGTTGAATTCATAACGATGGCGATGACGCTCGGAAATCTTAGTCTCCCCATAAGCTTTGTAGCTCAGCGAATCTTTATCCAAGACACAAGGATAAGCACCGAGTCTCAGGGTGCCACCTTTGTCTTCGTCTTCAGTGTGCCCTGGCAATATGTGTATAACTGGATTTTTGGTATTTTTGTCAAACTCAGTACTATTAGCATCTTTGGTGCCCAAGACATGGCGAGCAAATTCAATAGTAGCTACCTGCATACCAAGACAAAGACCAAGATAGGGTTTTTTGTTTTCACGGGCATATTTAGCAGCCATAATTTTGCCTTCTACTCCACGATGACCAAAACCACCTGGTACAATAATACCTTTTACTTTTTTGAGTTTGTCGTATTCTTTTTTGTCACCTTTTTCCAACTTACCGGAATGAATCCAAACCAAATCTAATTTGACACCATTGTGATAACAGGCTGATTTGATAGCTTCTATCACACTGATATAAGCATCTATATTTTCGTTGTACTTGCCGACCAGGGCAATAGGCAATTTCTTTTTGGTAGTTTTGATACGCTTGATAAGTGCCTCCCAATCGTCTAGCTTTGGTTTTCTCTTTGGCAAATTCATTTTTTTGAAAATTATATCAGAGATGTGACCATGTTTTTCAAAATTGAGCGGTACTTCATAGATGCTACTGACTGTCAGCGCTGGTATGACCGCTTTGGGATCAATATCAGCAAACATAGCAATTTTATACAGTTCATCTTGACCAATTTTGAGATCACTTCTAGCTAATATAATATCCGGCTGAATACCCCGACGGTGTAATTCTCTGACAGACATTTGAGTTGGTTTGGTCTTGAGTTCCATTGAAGCTGTCAGATATGGCAAAAGTGTCAAATGCACAAACATGACATTTTCATCACCCATTTCATTGTGAAACTGACGCAAAGCTTCCAAAAAAGGCTCACCTTCAATGTCTCCGACTGTACCACCAATTTCGGTCAACAAAAAATCAGCTTTGGATTCTGTAGCGGCCCTTCTGATATAATCTTTTATTTCATTGGTAATGTGCGGCACAATCTGTATGGTTTTGCCAAGATAAGTACCACTTCTTTCACCTTGCAACACTTTTTCATAGACCCGACCAGTTGTCAGATTGGAAAGCTTGGAGAGAGACGTATCTATAAATCTCTCATAGTGACCCAAATCAAGATCAGTCTCTGTACCATCGTCTGTCACAAATACTTCCCCATGCTGATAAGGACTCATGGTACCCGGATCAATATTAAGATAAGGATCAAGCTTGCTGGTAAAAACAGAATAACCGGCTGACTTGAGTATTGCCCCAATTGAGGCAGAAGCAATCCCCTTACCCAATCCTGAGCAAACACCGCCGGTTATGAAAATGTATTTTGTTTTGGCCATATTGACTATGCTGCGTTAACCCCGTTAAATAAATTTAATAACGGGAAATTATAATTAATTGAATATATAAAATTATAAATCATATTCTCTCTAATCACAAATATAAATTAAATTTAATAAATAGCCATAGCTATTTATTATTTAACGGGGTTAATATTAATAAAAAAACTAATTAATTTATTGTTTGGTAGTCTCAAAAAAACAGAATGCCTACCTGTCGTTTTGAAATGTTCTGATTTTACAAACCATTTTTCATTGATATCAAGATTAAATTTTTCCTTGATACTTGTGACGATGTCCTTGGGTGATATCCCTTGAAATAATATATCTTTTTCCGATACTTTACCCGCAAAAGTCAAACTTTGTTTGTTGAGAGTCTTGGCAATCTTATCATAATTTTCCTGACGCAAATCTGTATTTTGCTGAATTTGTTTTTCCTGAGCCTGCCACTTGGCGATATTTTCACTGGTAGCCAAAACTACCAGGCCATGTGGCAACAAAAAATTGGCCGCATAACCATCGGACACATCTTTTATATCCCCTTTCTTGCCCAGAGAATTTATATTTTCAATTAATACTACTTTCATTGTTATTCAAAAATCATTTCTTTGGCCTTGTCTAACTGTGGATCAAGGTCGTTGTTGTAATCATCAGTAGTCAAATCTATTTCCACATCTGGCACCACTCCTTGACCTTCTATAGTCCGTCCATTTGGTGTCAGCCAACGGGCAACTGTAATTTTGACTGATGAGTTATCTGACAGGCTTACCAGCTCCTGGACTGAACCCTTACCAAAAGTAGTCATACCCACCACTTTAGCTATACCATAATCCTGAAGTGCGCCGGCAACAATTTCCGAAGCTGAAGCTGAGCCTTCGTTGACTAGTACCACGGTCTTAAACTGAGCCAGACTAATAGCATTTTCTGCTTTATAATCATTGTCTTTTCTCTTGTCAGAAAAAGATTCTCGGACCACAACTTGACCTGGCTCCAGCCAATAACTGGCAATGGACACAGAGGTTGCCAAATAGCCCCCTGGATTGTTCCTCATATCCAAAATTATTCCTTTTGGATTATCATTGATTATCTGTTGAGCTACTTTGGAAAAACGCTTATCAGTATCATCATTAAAATTGGTCAATTCTACAATAGCAATATTATTTTCCAGTTTGTAAACCACGCTTGGTATATCAATCTTATCTCTGATGATAGACACCTCACGAGCTGCCTCATCATCTTCAGAATAAATAGTCAATATTACTTCTTTACCTTTGTCTCCTCTAATGAGACTGACTGCCTTATCTACTGATATGGTAGTAGCATCAATGCCATCAATAGCCAATATTTTGTCTCCCGCTTTTAAACCAGCGTTATCAGCTGGTGTGTTTGGTAGCGGCGCTACTACTACAATCCAACCATTTTTTCGTCCTATCTCAGCACCAATGCCATAAAAACTACCCTCAAGCTCCTGAGAAAACTCACGAGTGATTTTGGGATCAAAAAATGTAGAATGAGGATCACCCAAACTATCTACCATGCCAGCTAATGCTCCATAAAATAAATCTTTATCATTTATCTGATTTTTATCCAAATAATCATTGTGTATAATATTCCAAACCTCAGAAAATAGTTCTACATCTATATCATTATTGTTATCTGAAAATATATTTTTTAATTCATTGGCTGTATATTTGAGTACTTGACCTGAATCTTTAGGAGACTGACTAGTGCTTTTGCCCAAGGCTAAGCCAAAAATAAAAATAGCCAGAATAAATAAGGCAAGAGCATATATTTTGGCTAATTTAATCCATAAAGATTTCTTTTTTTCAACCGAAAACTGATTACCAGTGCTAAATTGGTCCATATATTTTATATTTTTAAATTCTTAATCTTGGTCAACTCTTTGTATTTTGGCTCCCAATTGTGACAAACGATTATCAAGCATTTCGTATCCTCTATCTACCTGATAGATATTAGTTAGTTTGGATTCTCCCGAAGCTGATAAAGCGGCAATAATAAGTGTTGCTCCAGCTCGTAAATCAAAACTGGTTATTTCCTTACCAAACAAAGGCGAAGGACCTATCACTACTATCCTGTGGGGATCAGACACGACAATATTAGCTCCCATTTTTTTGAGCTCGGCTATATACTTGAGCCTTCCGTCATACATCCAATCATGTATCAATGAAGTGCCCTGAGCCTGAGTCATCATAACTGTAAAAGGCTGGATAAGATCTGGGGCAAAGCCTGGATGAGGCATGTCATGAAGCTTTTTGATAGCTTTTAGCTCTACTTTGCCGTCCACCGTAATATTGGCCAGTCTATATTTACCGTTTGGTTTTAGGTCAATATATTTAATATCCATCTTCAAACCAACTTCACGATATTTTTCAATTTCCAAAGCAATAAAATCAGGAGCCACATTTTCTATGACAAACTTAGAACGGGTAGCACCAGCTAGTGATATAAAAGTACCGGTCTCAATCGGATCTGGCATTACGTAATATTCGGCGCCTTTGAGCTTTTTGACCCCTTGTATAACCAAAGTATGAGTGCCCACACCTTCTATATCTGCCCCCATTGATTGCAAAAACCAGCACAAATCCTGGACTGAAGGCTCAGCCGCAGCAATATTTATTTGTACTTTGCCTTGGTTTAATACCGAAGCCAAAATCATATTTTCAGTACCGGTCACAGAAAATTCACTCAAAGTGATTTCTTCTTCCGCTGGACGTTTTTTTTCTAAAGTATAAAAACGGTCATCTTCTTTGTCTCTGATCACATCAATACCTAATTTACTAAAACCCAAAAAATGGGCGTCCAAAGGACGAGACCCAATGTTGCATCCGCCCGGCTCTTTGGTAGTCAGTTTTCCAAAGCGGCCGACTAATGCTCCCATAAGTAGTGTGGAGGATCTCATAGTAGAGACCAGTTTCATATCCATTTTAGATGGATCAACATCCGCACAATTAATCTTGACGCTATTTTTGTCACTCCAAGTGACTTTAGCTCCCATAGAGACCAAAATCTGGATCATTCTTTTGACATCTTCAATAAGCGGCACATTGTGTAATGTGATTTCTTCTTTGGACAACAAACAAGCGGCAATAATAGGAGTAGCAGCATTTTTAAAACCTGCTACTTTGATTGATCCTCCTAGGCTTTTTCCACCTTGAATAATAAAACTAGACATAGTATAGTAATATTAAATTTACAATATAAATAATACCTCAAAACCGGATTTATAACAAGGCGTGTCTCATTATAGATTCACTATCATAATTCTAAGGGACAAAGTCAAAAATTAGCTAAAATTTTTACAAAAAAACTAATTAATTAATTTCTATACGGGATGGAAAAAACACTGCGTAGACTTACATATTCTTTCTTTTTTCTCTTATTTTTTATAATAGCCCCATTACTAACGGTCTATTCTTTAGGTTATCGCTATGATTTTGATACTGGCAATATTGAAAAAAATGGCGCTTTTTATATTAAGTCATACCCCCGAGGGGCTGATATCTATGTGGATGACCAAAAAAGTAAACGTCAAACCCCCAGTCAGGTGCTCAACATAAAACCAGGCAAACACAAAATAGTGGTCAGTAAAAATAAATATGTTAGTTGGCAAAAAAATCTTGACGTCTCCTCAGGCGAGACTACTTTTGCCGAAGATATTGTTTTATTTTTGGAAAACAGAGAAAAAACTCTTTTGGGTCAGGGCAGTGACAGATTTTTGATAAACAAACAAAAATATCAATACGCTTATATTGACGAAAATAAATTGATAATTACTGATGTAGAGCAAGGTAAAAAATTTGATGTCTTCAATCTGGAAGAAGACTTTGACCTAGTAGACTGGTCAGCTGACAATCAAATGATGCTTTTAAAAAATCAAAGCGAATATTTTTATTTTGATATCAACCAAAAAACTCTAACTCCTCTGCTCTTGGACAAAATCCAAAAAATACTTTGGGAAGAAAATTCTTCTACCTTTATATATCTCAAAGATAATAAACTATACCGAAAAGAAAGACGAGAGCCTTGGGACTCTTCTGCTTATCCTGATAAGCTCTTGGAAATTGATCAATCTATAAATGACTTTGATATAGAAGGCAACTGGCTGATTGTCCAGTACACTCTGGATAAAGAAAATTATATAGAGCAGTTTGACCGCTACACCCTAGAATCAAAACAATTTATCAATGATGCCAGTATCGGAAATTTGAGAATCCTACTAGCAGACAATAATTATCTTATTTTCTTGATGGGCTCCAAGCTATACATAAAAAATACTTTTCAGGATCTGGTCACTATCCCAGTGACTTTGGCAGAGCTTCACGACGAGAGACTACTTCTTTCGAATGGTCATGAAATAATCCTTTTTGATTACAAAAATCAGTGGCAAAGCCTGATTGATAGGTCTTCCAATCTAGTTTCGGAGATTATGTGGCATCCCAATGGTAGTTATTTTATCTCTGAGATAAATGATCGCACCAATCTGATTGAAATAGACGGACGTGACCAGCGTAATACCATCAATCTTTTGGAAAATCCCCGCAAGAAAATGTATTTGTTCAACAAAAAAGGAGATAGACTTTTTATTCTCACTCCCGAAGAAAATTTTTATTTGACTATACAATAAAAATGGATTTACCTAAAAAAATCAAAATCATCAATTGGCCAAAAAACAGTAAATTACCTATAGGAATATCTATAGGAATATCTATATTTGCTTTAATAGTTTCTATAGGCACTTCTATCTATTCTATATACTGGTCGTCAAAACTCAACCCTCTAAATGAAGCTAACTTAGTATTACTTACACCATCCATAGAATTATCCGATAACGAAGAAGATAATAATTTTGAGAATATGGACGTGAATTTTTTCCTAAAAAATATAGGTCATGATCAGGCCACAAATATATCATTCTCCTTATATACTACCACTTTAAATAAAGAAATTGATAATTCTGCATTTACAACTAACAAACTATATGAAGACTCTTTAGTAAATAGTATGTATCAAGAAAGTATCAATAATATTGGAGCTGCTCATTTTAAAAGAAACCGTGAAGTTGCATCAGGAGATTTGTTTTTTATAATAAATATAAAATATACAAGTAAAAATCTAGCTGCACAAAAAGAAGAATGGTTGTGGTACAGATATCAAGCTAAAACTAAGACTATGTTTGCCTTATTAAAGAAAGAATTAAACGAAAATGAAAAAGAGTACATTAAAGAAATCCTAGAAAATAACGCCTATATAGTAGATAAAATGCTTAATAAATAACCGAACTTTAGAAAAATTGCCAGAATTTGGCCGCGGATAGTCGCGGCTATTTTTGTGTTGTTTGAGCTACGAGCGTAGCGAGGGCGAGTTCACAAAAATAGCGACTAGTAGCAACAAATTCCAAAATTTTTCTACTGTGAGGCAGTTTTTGCGCCACTTTTTGCTGCCAAAAAGTGGCAAAAGAAAACAAAAGAAAAAGGAGCCTGCTATGATAGCCTATGCTCCTTTTTCGCTTTTCTTCCTAGGCCTATACAGCCTGCTCTAGCCTAGATGACAATTGACGATCACCTGTTTTATTTAGATCAGTCTGCTTCAGTTTTCCAATACTATGATATCACCTAGCGATTCAACAGTACCTTCGGCCGCCAACATGTCAATGGCTTCTTCAGAAATGCAGTCGTTACACTGACTGCTGTGAACTGTACGCATCCACATGACCAGATCACGACGCTCAAACTTGAGCAAACACTGTTCCTGCATATGTTGCAAGATGAGTCTGGCCGCTTCAGCTGTGCTGTACATCCATGACCTCCCTAGACTATGACAACCATGCTTTCTTCACCGCCAAAGGCGATGACACCTTCTCTGACCAGCTGCCCAAAGGCCGCGTCAGCCACTTTGTAGCTGACATGTTCATGCCAAGCGACCTGTCCCACTAGAAAATCGCGGGTATAACGATGGCTAACACCACCTTCTCTGACCAGCTCCATGATCTTGGCTTTTAGCTTCTCCATGTCTGACATGACTAGCTCCTTACTTTTTTGATAGGGGTAATCACCTCAGCACCAGGAAAGATATGCCAGATGTCTGCTGGCGTGAGGCTTTCCATCTGAAAAGCCCTCTCCACCTTGGACTGAAAGTCCTCAGGCAAGCCAGCCAAGGCCTTGGCCAAGCTCTTGGTCACATTCAGACCACCCTGACCACGACCAAGCCAGTTGGTAGTAGTGTAATAGCGTGTTTCTGAGAGCTTCTCAATCATGATCTTGCAAAACCTGGCTCTGAGCCCTTCTTCCCAGAACTCAACTGCTGTAATTTTGCCGTGTTGTAGCTTGACTTTGTAAGACACCATTTTACACCTCCATGTCGGATTTGTGGACTCATGACAAAGGGAACAATTAGCTTGCTATCTTAAAATAAATCACATTTTTTGTCAAAAATCAAAGTCCTCAAGATAAAAAAGGGCCCCGACACACGCAGTAGTGTGTTGAGGCCCCGACACAGCGGCTCTAGCTGATGCTGAGCCACGACTTGACGTGTCTCTTGTCGGTGATCTTGATGTCGCCGTAACTGGCGGCCTTGTTGATCATCCGTTCACAGAGATCGTAGCCCATCCGAGGATCGGCCATCATCACCTGCTGCCGAAGCTCCCGGCTGGTCATGACACCATCAAGCTGAGAGTCCTGCCAGACACGGACAATGAGATCCATCGCCCGAAACTCGATATCGTCGATCAGCTCCTCAATGCGACCAATGTCATCGGTCACGATCCAGCTGATCTTGGAATCACGCATCTTGAGAAAGGCAGTACCCCAGTTGATCAGAGGATTTTCCGAGTCCATCATAACAATCCACTTGTAGTGCAAGGACAATACGCCCTTACGCAACAGATGCAGCACAGAAGTCAGCTGCTGGGCCGTACCATCCTGTCCAGGAAAGAAGACCCAGATGTCGGGACACATAACCAGTTTGCTCAGGTTGCCGAAGTAGTCGTTCTCGTTGGATTCTGAGGGGAAGTAGTTGGATGAGTCCCCGATGTCAGTGAGCACCCTGAGGTGAGAAAACTGACCAGGCACAGGCACCTGATGAATCTGCCGCACACCAGCTGCCGCCGCCGAGGCAATACCATTACTGCCGGCCGAGATAATCTGGTGCCATCCACCAGAGAGCATGGCCGCCATGTCCCTGGCCTTCTGCCAGTTGGCAGTCTCATGGCTCTCCTGGCTGTTGCCGAGAATCGCGATTTTGAGCATGTCAAACTCCTTTGGAAAGACCTATGGTCTTGTAATTGCCTATTTATCTATAGGCTGGCTAGGGTGAATAGAACTATAAAATATCAATAAAATATAATTTATATAATCATTTTTGTCAATTATAAAAACTGTGAAAATACTTATCCACATACCTTACTTGACTTTCGGTTTTTGTTCGGTATATAATAAAGACATAAGAAATAAACAACAATTTTATGCCTGAGTTAACCAAAAGACAAAAGCAAATATTAGACTTTGTCACTCAATTTATCCAGAGCAATGAATATGCTCCCAGCTATAGAGAGATTGCTGAGTACTTTGGCCTATCCTCTACTGCTACCATCCACGAGCATATCAAATCACTTGAAGACAAAGGCCTCATAACATCTTCGCACAATGCTGCTCGCTCACTGGAAGTTATCCACCATAGATTTGGTAAAGCAATTGAACTGCCCCTAGCTGGACTGATTACTGCTGGAGAGCCGATTGAGGCCATACAAAGCAATGAGACAATTGCCATTCCTCAGCATTTAGTCCGTGACGAAAACAGCTTTGTCCTCAAAGTCAAAGGTGAATCCATGATTGAAGACGGAATACTTGATGGAGACTACGTGGTAGTAGAAAGAAACTTCTATCCCAAAAATGGTGACGTAGTAGTAGCACTTCTGGATAATGAATATGCCACACTCAAAAAATATTTTCGAGAAAAGGATCGGATTAGACTACAGCCTGCCAACCGCACTATGAGACCTATCTTTGTTAAAAATCCGGCCATTCAAGGTATAGTAAAAGCGATTTTGAGAACTTTCTTATAATATAAAATTAAAGAAAAGCGATATGTTCAAAATAAAAAGAAGCACCAAAGCCAAGTACCGTAAATTTTTTGAAGAATATTTATTCAAAAAATACTCTAGCAAGATAAACTACTACAAATGCCCCACTTTGGTATCTAGAAAAGAGCAGTTAAAGCTATTTTAACGATAAGTACAAACCCTAAAAATGTCGAAAAAACCCTTAAAAATGCCTGTTATTAAGGGTTCTAAACCCTGAACCAGAGACTCAAGCGGATGGTTCAGGGTTGACATATTTAGATATTTTGGCTATTATTCACCCTGTTAAATGGCCTCAAAGGGGCTCCTGCAAAGCAGGATTTAACAGGGTAAACTGTTTTAAAAGAATAAGACTAAAAACATGGCACATAAGAAAGCAGGAGGTTCCACTAGTTTAGGCCGAGATTCCCAGAGTAAAAGACTCGGCGTCAAATTGTTTGCCGGTCAAAATGCTAAAGCGGGCGCTATTTTGGTACGCCAAAGAGGCACCAAATTCCACGCTGGCAAAAATGTCGGTCAAGGCAATGATGATTCTTTATTTGCCAAAATATCTGGAACAGTCCAATTTAGAAGACTAAAAAGAAAGAAATTTGACGGGTCACTAAAAGAAACAAAATACATTGACGTAATCCCTGAGTAATATAATTCAAAACACCCAGCCTTTCGTAAAAGGCTGGGTGTTTTTTATTTATAAAAAATATTTTAAACCCTCAAATACCTACGTATAGCTACCGCCGTACTGAGCATATTTAAAAAGGCTAGCACTAAAAATTGATAAACAAAGATAGATACAAAATTGTTTTTAAAATAACCAATCAAATCAATGACTTGAGTGCCTTGGAAATAATTATTAAAATATGGTTGGATAAAATTGACTAAAGGAAATATCAACAAAAGCACCACAAGAATAGCTACTAAGGCATAAAAAATACTTTCTACTACAAAAGGAAACCTAATAAACCAATTACTAGCGCCGACTAATTTCATAATCATTATTTCATCACGACGGGTATAAATACTGATTCTGATAGTATTGAAAATAACTACAACTGATATCAACAAGAAGACACCGGCCAAGTACCAACTGTATTTGTTGATAAAATCTGCTGCATTATTGACAGTATTTATAACTTCTTCGTGAGTGTCAATATCGCTAGTCTCGACAATACTGGCGTACTTTTCATTATCCAAAAAATCTATAATATTGGAATATTGACTTAGCTTGTAGGCTTTGACAGCCAATGAGTAAGAAAATGGATTTTCATCATTGTTGTAAATATCCAAAACTTCCTGAACTTTTTTATCTTTATTATTGATGACAAAAAGTTCTTTATTTTGTTCAGGGCTAATAATAGATATATCTTTGATTTCCTCCAAATCTTCCAAATCAGCAACAAAATTCTCTACCTGTTCACGACTAACATTTGGTCTTATCTCCACCAATATATCTACCTGATTTTCCACTGTTTTGATAGTAACATCCTTTACATAATTCATCCCGAAAAGCAGAGTAATAGAAAATACCGCCATAAGCATCATAGTCACTGTCACTACCGATAGCCAAAAATTTCGGAAAAACCCCTGCAAAGCAAACTTAAAAATTCTCAAAATGTTTATCATATATTTTTGTTTTTACTCCCTTGGAAATAAACGAGAAAGTAATATAATATCATCTTATTAATAATTTATAACAGCATTTATAATAAATATCTACCCTCTGATTGATCAGAAATCACCAGGCCATTGTCCAGAGTGATGACTCTGTGACGCAAATTATTGACTACATCTTTATTGTGAGTCACCAAAACTACAGTGGTTCCCATGTTGTTTATTTTTTTCAATAAATCAATAATTTCCCTGGTGTTTATAGAATCCAAATTTCCAGTTGGCTCATCGGCTACCAAAAGTTTTGGTTTGTGTACCAAAGATCTGGCAATAGCCACTCTTTGCTGTTCACCACCTGATAGCTGAGTAGGATATCTATCCTCTTTTCCTTTTAGACCTACCAAAGCCACAATCTGAGATACTGTTTTCTTTATTTCTGAAGGTTTAAAACCACAGGTCTGCATAGCAAAAGCAATATTTTCAAAAACGGTTTTTTTTGGCAAAAGCTTAAAATCTTGGAAAATAACACCAAGTTGACGACGCAAAGTGGGTATTTCTCTGTCTTTGATACCAATGATATCCCAGCCACCAATAATTATTTTACCTGCATCTGGTCTTTCTTCAGCAATAATAAGCTTTACCAAAGTTGATTTGCCCGATCCACTTTGACCGACAATAGAGACAAACTCTCCCGGCTTGATATGAAGATTGATACCTTTGAGAGCTTGAACTTTTTTATCGTAGCTTTTGTTCAAATCAATAATTTTAATCATAGTATTTTAATACTTCTTTTTTATTTCTGTTTTTTCTAAATATTCATCAAAAAAATCTTCTATGTCTTTACCCATCACAAATATAGCTCTGGCCTGCCAGACAGCTTCTTGGCCACTATTATCTATATCATCCAGCTTCCAAATAATATAACCGAGCGGGGTTTTGACAATTTTGCTAAATTCACCAACCTGCAATTCTTTTATTGGTTCATAAAAGCTGACTAATTCACTTTCTTTGAGCCATAAACTATCTTCTACATAAGTCTGGTCATCCGAATACATTTTGGCTACTTCAGACCAAGTAGCCCCACTATCCCTCTCTAATAATGCATAAGCTTCTTGAATCTTAGACACTCCATCTACATCCTGATAATTGGACAAAAGATAATCATGCACTTTAGCTTCCAATATACTTGGCTTGACTACCAGCTTCTCATATTCTTCAAAAGATATATTAAAATTTGTTTTTGATACTTCCATCAATTTTTCTTTACCACCCAAAAAATCCAAATACTGTTCTATCTCATCAGGTTCAACTTTTATATCATTCTCATCAGCCAAAGAGTTTATCCAGGTATTTTTTACTAGCTTTTTCCAGACAATCTCTTTGATCTGTTCATCTGATGGCATCTCAGTATTACCAGAATTGTCCTGTTGGGACTCTAAAAAACTTATTATAAACTTTTTATTTTTAAAATAATCATTAAGATAAATATTAAGTGTTTTATTTTCTTCTTTGATAGAGCCCGCCTTGAGATTATAAAATCCAGCCACTGATTCTGAAAAGTTTTGGTTGAGCTTGCCGGCATAGACCATTTTGACAATTACTAGCTGGCTCAAGAGAACTACCAATAAAACCAACAAAGCTATTTTTATATTTCGACTAAGTTTTTTAATAAATTTCAAAATTTTCATATTTAATTAAAAAAATAATTAAACCACTTCCCTACATTTGTAGTATTATCCTCCTCTTGATAAACAATACTCTTTTCGTCTGGATTAGCCAAATTTATTTGTTTCTCACCAGGCTTACTGAGATTAAGTTTTAATCTGGCTTCTTTTTCTATGTATTCATCTGTTTGCAAATAAGATATAAGTTGCTCCATTTTTTCAGTTTTATCCTGCAAGTCACCAAGTTGTCTTTCCAAATTATTTATTTCTTTATTGATTTCATAACGCAACAATACTTCTTGACTTACTTTGACAAAAGAGGCTATCAAAAGTATCAATAAAAATATAGAAAAAACATTGGATGTCCATATTTTGGAACGCCAACTTTGTTTGCCGGATCTATTGGATGATGATTGTCTACGATATATTTTGCCTGTCATAAACAGATTGAATAATAAAATAATTATAACATAAATCTTTTCTTTTTTCCAAAAGTCTTTGCCTTATGAGAAAAAAAGTATTATAATATATACAAATAAAAACAAATCATGAAAATCAATAAAGTCAAAACAAAAAAATTTCTTTGGATTCACATAGAAAAAGCTGGGCGTGAGGAAATTGATTATTTAAAAAAAGAGTACGATTTTCATCCCCTTGATCTGGAAGATTGTCTAGTAAAAGTACAGCGTCCACAAATAAGTGAATACTCAAACTATATTTTTTTCATACTTACCTTCCCCGCTTACAACCGACAAACCCGAGAAATAGAATCAAGTGAAGTAGATTTTTTTATAGGTTCCAAATATCTTATCACCATCAGCGACGGATATATTCCGGTACTTAGAAACTTTTTTGAAGAAGTAAACACCAACGAATACAGCAAAGACAAATATATGATGACCAACCATCCGGTTTTTTTGCTTTATGAAATACTCCATCGTATGCAAAACTACGCCATGCCGATGCTTGACCATATTACTCAGGAAATAGAAAGTATTGAAAAAAGAATTTTTAAAGAAAAAGAAAAAGAACTAGTAGTGGAAATCCTTCACACCAAAAGAAATATAGTAGATTTCAGGCGTATAATGCAAGCCCACAAAAATATCATCAAAAAATTGATGAACACCCACAGTAAATTCTTTATGCCTGATAAGACAAATATTTATTTTAGTAATATCTTGGATCGTACCAAAGATATCTGGGATATTTTGGAAACACTCAAAGAAAATATCAACACTTTCCAAGAAACCAATGAATCACTGATAAATCACCGCCTCAATGATATTATGAAAACCCTAACTATAGTATCTGTTATTATGATTCCCGCCAACCTTATAGCATCTATTTTTGGCATGAATGCCAAGTATATGCCAATAATTGGTAATACACATGATTTTTATTTTCTAATATCTATTATATTTTCTTTTATAGTACTTTCCTTGTTGTATTTCAAAAAAAGAAAATGGCTCTAAATATTTGATAAAATCCTACTTTTTTGCTATAAATAAGCCCACCTATAGCTTTTGCTTTGGGTGGGATTTAAGTAAACAATGACAAATTTTTGGCAACAATTAAAAAAACCCTTACTGACTACCACGCCTATGGCTGGCATTACTGACAGTGCTTGGCGTCAAATTTGTAAGTCCTGGGGAGCTGATGTGGTCCATACTGAGTTTGTATCTGTGGACGCGCTTTATTATGATAGCCAAAAAACTATCAAAATGCTTGATTATAAAGCTAATGAACAGCCCGTCGTAGTCCAAATATTTGGACGTAGAGCCGAGCTTTATCCCAAAGCAGCTAAAATGGTGGCTGCTACCGGAGTAGCTGGCATTGATATAAATTTTGGCTGTCCAGCCAAAAAAGTAGCTGGCCACGGCGGTGGAATATGTCTATTGCGTGATTTGGATACTGTCCGAAAAATAGTAACAACCACTATAGAATCTGTTGATCTACCAGTATCTGTAAAGACCAGAATTGGTTTGAATAAAATCCAAGGCGAACCTAGTCATGGAAAAATAACTGTTTTTGATTTTATAGATAAATTATCAGATTTGCCCATTGCCGCTATGATTGTTCATGGACGAAGCTATGAGCTACCTTTTAGCGGACCAGTAGATTTAGAAGCTCTCAAAGATGCTTGTCAAAAATTCAAACAAACATTCAAAAATTCCCCTTTTCTAATCAATGGATCTTTTCAGACTGTAGAATCAGTGGTAGAAGACCTCAAATATACTGGCGCTGACGGCATTGCTCTATCACGAGCCCTTTATGGCCAACCTTGGCTATTCAAACAAATCAGGGATTATATAAATACTGGATCGTATCAAGAAGTAGACTGGCAAACCAAAAAAGAAACAGCTATCAAACATGCTAATCTACTATGGCAAGCCAAAGGAGCTAAGGGTTTTAAAGAAATGAGAAAGCATCTTTTATTTTATGTCAAAGGACATCCTAATGCTTCGGACCTACGACAGGCTCTGGTCAGTGTAGAAAAGCCGGAAGATGTGACCAAAATATTAAGCCCGCTAAACTAGCGGGTTTTAAAATTGGCAATAAAAAACCGGGGCGCTCCTTTCGGACGCCCCGGCGTGTTGTTTCCCCGATGATGGGGGAAGGTTTTAGGTTTTAGGCAGCACGCGGACTGATCAGGCCTTCGATCATCCCCTGGATACCAGAGGACAACACAAAGGTACGATCGTCCTTACGCTCCATGAACATGTAGACGAACCAGTCGTGGAGAGCCTTGCGACGCTCCTCGACGGTGGCGTCGTCGCGCATCTTCATTGCAGTCTGCATGCCACCCAAGATGGCCTGCAGCTTGGCGATCTCAGCTTCGCCAGCCTTGGTGTTGGACGCCGTCAAGAGAGTGAATTTCTTGATATCAAGCTGAACCAGCTTGATCTCGGCATATTTCTGAATCAGCTCCTTGTCAGCCGGAGTCATGTCCAGAATCTCCAGCTCCTTGAGCTCGACGCCGGTCTGAGTACGCAACTCGTGAGCCACATACTCAAAGAAGCTGACCTTCCTGTCGATTTTGTAGACCCTGCCGAAGATGACCTTCTTGACGCGCACAATGCTGAGGTGTTCAACATCGCACTCGTATTCGTTGGCCAGCTTTGCCAAAAACGCCATGATTGAAGGATACTCAACAGCGCTCTTGTCCTCGCTACCAAGATATGCCTTCAGTTCAGTTTCGTCTACCACTTCGCTGATCTTCATGACCAGCCAGAGAAGCAACGGCCGCGAAAGCTGCCACAGCTTCTCGCCGGTCCACTTGGCAGCCTTGCCGAGCGGACGCAGGAAGTGACGAACAAAACGATTGCCCGACACGTCCTCAGCTTCAGTCAAGTCCTCGGGAAACACGGGGAGCTCGGACACATCAGGAGCTTCGGCCAAGGTCAGCCAGTTGATCAGTCTGTCATGCATCTTGTTGGAGATGAGCTTCAGACGGAAAATCCTGGTAGTGATCTTGAGAAGATCCCTGTTCTCCCTGTCCTCGAAAATATCCTTGGACATGGCTGCTTCCATGCTCAGCTGACGAACGATTTTAGTAAAAGCCGTCAGCACATGACGCTTCATCACACCCTGGATACCACGAGTTTGGTCCTGACTACTGTCAATCGCCCTGTCCTCAGCGGAGAGCTGGAGATAAGGCTTAGGGTACTGCCGGATGACTGACATCTTGACCCGACCAATGATCTCGGGACCGGGGATGACATCTCCGTCATCACTAACCGTCGTATCAGTGGGCACGGCTTCCGTGTCCCAGGGGTTGACTTCCAAGAGCTCATGCGGAATCACGATTACTCGCGTTTCCCAGAACCAACTTGGTACCATACTGGGCCACACACCGTTCTTCAGGTGAGTCCTGAAAAAAAACAGGATGCGCCAGTACACGGGCTTGCGAAACACAGTGACAGCCCAGAGCTCACGCAGATTGATTACGTAGATGCTGCCAATCACCCAGGCGATGCAAACCGCCAAGATAGACCAGAACGTCCAGTAATCAAAAAAACTAAAAGCTGCCATCAGACCGTGGAAAAGCACACAACCCCAGATACCCCAGATGTGAGGCTTGGGATCGCCCACGGCATTGCCTTCCTCATCGACATCGCGATTCCAGTGTTTGGGCTTGAATGCCGAAACACTGAGTCTCCACCAGCCGTGGCCGACAAAGACCAACATCAACACAACATTAATCCAAGTAACTTTCTCGGAGAAAGACGTCAAAATCATGAAACCCCAGTAGGCCACTGCTGCCAACAAGGCAGACGCCAACCCGCCAATCAAATAATTCCTCCAGACCCAACCACGTCGCTTGGTGTAGACAGTAGTCAGGATACCAACTAGGAGGGCAATGACCAACGAAACGATGGCGTTAGTCAGCCAGTTGTCCTTCCAACTGGCTTCGGTTGTTTTGTTATCGTCTTCGACTTCGACGATGACGATCGCCGGCCTCTTTTGAGCTACCGGCTTAGCCTTGACGGTATTTCCTCCGATCGGACGGTTGACTTCCTCCTGCCAGGACTCCCGAGTGTATCCCTCAGGGATTTCCTCGTCTTCGCCCACAACATAGAAGCTGTCAGCCGTAGTTTCCTGACCTTCAAACTCGTAGCCCTCGGGCACAGGAATCTTGCTGATCATCTCTCCGAGTTTACCGGAGCCACGCTCAACCACTTCCATGGTCGTGTCATAGCCCAAGTTGAACCAAGGCCTGATATCCACCGTCTGGTGGAAATACACAAAATGCATGCAGAAGAAGGCCATCATGACCAGTACGAAGCGGTGACCCCACTTGCCGAAGCGCCGCTGCGGGCTGGTGGAGGGGTAGATCTGCTCACTACCCTCGAACTCGTGCCAGGCCATGCGAACCAGCCGACACCAGATCAAGAACAGGCTACCAAGAACCAAGATAGTGACCACATTATGGGGCCAGATCCAGTGATAGATCGGCTCAATAACATGGTTTTGCCACTGATGAGCATTGTTCTCTTCCACGCCTTTGAAGTAACGACTCATGACAAGACCTCCTTTAGGTCTATTGGGAAAACCTTGACTTTGCTTCTCTTTACCTAAAAACCTATTTTCAAAGATCGGCCCTAAGGCGCAATCTTAAAGACACAATTTGCCTACCTTAGTAAACATTATATTATATCATATAATAAAAATTTTGTCAATACTAAATACTAGCCAAATTATGGCTAGTATTAGCAAAAATATTAAAATTTAAGTTCCTTATTTACTGCTATCCTCTTTTTTATAAAGCCAATATGAATATCCATAAGTACCCAAACTCACCAAGATAATAATAGCTATTATATAATAAGAAAAATACTGAACTGGTAAATAAGGCAATGCTATAAAAATAAAACCACAAAAAATAAAAATCTTTTGGGCAAACATATGAGTTTTTTTCCAAACATTTTCGTTGGATAAGGTCCAAGGAGTACGAATACCCATAAACCAGTTTTGTTTTATATCTTTGATTATAAAACCTATAAAAATAAACAACACTCCTATCATACTTGAAACAGCCACAGACATATTGATTTGATAACCAATATTAATAAAAGATGTAAGGGCAAACATAGCTACGAAAAAAAATATCATAACTAGGCGAAAGGCATGATAGCTAATATCAAACTGTTTATAATTTTTACGCTTAGGGTCTATCTTTGGTAAATACTTAAAAAGTAAATATAAAGCTATTGTCAAAAACGGGAAAAAATAAATATGAAAATTCTTACTACTATAACCATCAGCTTGACCATTTGCTCCCCAATGGCTAATCACTCTATCTGGAAGCTGACCATAAAAATAAAAAGCCATAACTATCATCGCTAATATCAACAGTAAAGATAGTTTGTCCATTAATTTTACCCCGTTAGAAATTTTTTGTCGTTGTTTGTTTTCCATAAAAATAAATAAAATTTATTAATTAACAAATATATTAAGACCTAATCCATATTTTCCACACATATTCATAGCCACAAAAATAAATTTCTAACGGGGTGAATATAAATAATTTAATAATTATTTCTGACAATTGGGACAATAATGCGTCCCCCGACCAGCTAATTTTATTTTTTTAATGTCCTCTTTCTTGCAACGAAGACATTTTTTACCAGCCCGACCGTATACTTTTAAAAATCTGACAAAATTACCTTTTTGATTATCACTATCCCTATAGTCACTAAAAGTCGTACCACGATTAACTATAGCTTTGTTTATAATATATTGGCAAGCTTGATAGAGTATTTTTATTTCACTTTCCGTCAATGTATCTACTGTCCTATCAGGCAATATTTTAGCTCGAAAGCATATTTCATCGGCATAAATATTTCCAATACCTGATATAATCTGCTGATTCAAAAGAATGGCTTTTAAAACACCTTTTCGTTTATTAAATATTTTTTTAAACTCCGACCATTTAAAATTTTCTTTTCCTGGTTCCAGACCATATTTATTTTCTATTTTCTGTCTTTGATTTTTATCAACTATTTGCCAATAGCCAAATTGACGCAAATCATTAAAAAACAAATGCGAATTGTCGGAAAACCTTATTATAATATGTGAATATTTATTGGGTAGATTATCAACTTGAGGAAAATTGTGTCCACCAGCCAAATAACTATCACCCAAGACATATATTAATTGACCCGTCATCTTGAGATGTACCAAAAGATACAAATCATCTTTAGCTAGATTAAATATCAGTAATTTACCAACTCTATCAATATCAAATATATAATTATTCTTCAAGGTATTCAAAAAATAATCCATTTTGTTTCGGATAAGCTTTGGCTTAATAACTTCAATATTTACAATCTTTTTGTTGATTATTTTTTTCTGCAGACCACGTCTAATAGTTTCTACTTCTGGTAATTCTGGCATATCAGCTAAATTATACAAAATAAAACAGACCCCTGCAATCGGGGCCTGTTTTTATTATATTTAATCAAAGCTAGATTTAGTATTGACTAAGTACAGGATAATCTACATCAATAATCGGCTTACCAATATATTGAAAGAGTCCTTGAAGATTCTTTATATGATATTTTTTAGAGCCTGATATTACATAGATTTTATGATCAGGGGTACGGAGCAAAGTGCCATCGGCATAGATTTTGGTGCCTAAAACACTACCACTCCAATCCTGATAAGCATCCAAAACTGAGGTTAAGACATTATAAATTCTTTGGCCTCTATAATTATCATTCAAGTATTGCCAGTTTGGAACATGCCATTTTTTTTGATCTCTGAGTAAATATACATACATTTCTTTATTACAAATATCACGGAGCAATGATCCATTTGGAAATTCAAATACTCCTTCAATATCTTTGTCTGGCCCATGTGATCCAGAAGGTCTCAAGAAATTACAGGTCATTTCTTTTTCACCCAAGACTTGTGGTTCTGGCTCAGTTGGTTCTTCTTCAATCTTTTCACCCAAGACTGTGCCACATTGCTCAGCTGTCATAGTAGTAAATGTGTGGTCATAATCTGTTTTTTGTGCACCATCAAAGTCTTGTGTTTTTACAATATAGTGATAAACACTACCCGGTGTTAAGCCGCTTAAAGCGACTGAATGACTAGAATCAAAATCAGTACCTTTATTTTCATTACCATAAGTGTCTGTCTCACCATATAGCATCCAGGTCAAAGAGTCTTCTGATGTATCCCAACTAATTACCACCTCCTCGCAGCTGACAGCTGCTTTTATATTGGATGCGTCAGCTGGATTGTTGCCTCCCCCACAATTTACAGTACAACCACCGCCATTATTTCGTACCACTACAGTTCTAGTGACCTCGTCAGCCGGATTACCGTCTGAGTCAGTCACATTATAAGCTACTGTGTAGCTTCCAACAGTATTGATATCAACTGAATTTGAAGTGACTATATCTTCAGTGATATTGCCGTCTTCATCATCATCAGCTGTAGCGCCTTGATCAGTATATGAATCTCCAACATAGATATAAACTGTAGCATCACCAATCAAAGTAATAACTGGTGGATTACCCTCTTGCTGACACATTTCAAACGGTGGTACATAGTGAGCATAGCAAGCTCCTTCATCACCAACAATCAATAGTTGAGCCATCATACCTACGTCACTTAAGTTGATTAAACCATCATCATTTAGATCAAAAATTTCTGAATAATTTGACCCTTCAACATCAGCTTCGCCTCCCACAGAATCTTTTATTCCTTGGTAAAGACCTTCACACCAGCCGACATTTGTATCTTCACATTGGAATTGATAGCCACCTTCGGGATGGTCAAACTCAATATAACAAGCTTCATCATAACCATTATAATACATATCCGCTAGAATGCCCTCGTCAATTAGACTTATAGAACCATCATTATCTAAATCAATAACGCTATTATAGACTAGATAATTCGGTGAATTTTCATCAGAGTATGCCTTAAAAGCGCCCAATAAAGCGCTACACCACGGAGCATAAGGAATTTCCTCTTCCTGACAATCTTCTACAATTAACCAATCAGAATAATATCCGTCATCAGCCGTGGTAACAGTCAACCAGAAATGTGACATATTATCAGCTGCCCATACTTCGTCATTAGCAGGATGATATGTGCCTACGCCAGTACCATCAAAACCATTTTCCAGCCTATTGTTACCTGGGTAAGCTGTGGAATTATCAGTACTTTGATTGACTAGAGAAGCATTCCAGAACTCAATATACCCATCTACATGCTCTCTATCTTCATGAGTATCTGCTGTACCGTGCATCACCACTCTGAGACTATCTTCTAATCTTTGAACAGCTAGTCCAGGCACATCTTCATAAGTAGCTACATGTGAATCCAAAAAGTATGAACCATTCCAGTAAAGTGGAAACCACACATCGTGCGGTATCTTATATGATGATGAGCCTAGAAATAAATCACTAGTCATATCGCCCTGCCCCCAATTGCGGACATCATCAATATGTATTTTAGCTAATGTCAAATCATTACACTCCTGTGGAACTACAAATTGACATTGTTCGCTACAACCAACTGAATTTGAAGGAGATAAAGCAACTTCTCTACCCAAATCACACTGCTCCCATTCTTGGTTTTTTTCTCCGTCTCCACAATATGGGTTATATGACTCTTCTTCACACATCATAAATGGCGGGGCATAATAAGCATAACAAGCAACATTATCATTTCCATGCTGGGCGACCAAACCTACATCACTAATATCTATAATACCATCATTATTTAGATCAAAAACATAAAAATATTTGTCATCTCCTACACTAGAATCTAAACTATCAGTGATTCCCTGAATAAGTCCTTCACACCAACTGACATTTGGATCTTCACATTGGAAATAAAATTCTCTTTGTTCACTAGTTGGATTTTCAAAATTAGCATAACAGCCATCATTATCATTATTACTATAAAGCTGTGCTATCATAGAAACATCCACCAAATTGACTAACTGATCGTTATTTAAATCAGCCACATCATTGTAAATATCTGAGTTTAAGGATTCGCGAATAATACCTAATAAAGCGCTACACCATGGAGTATAAGAAGTCTCCGGCTCTGGATCAGCTATTTTACAAAGACGTACATTGTCAACAAATGTACCAAAGCTGTCACTTGGACCTATGTCTAAAAATGATACTTCTGTACTGGTACTATTGGCAGTAAATGAATAATTGGAGTTTGTCCAATCACCTTCTAACAAAGGAGCACTAGCTGTAGCCGGTCCGTTGGTGGCTACTTGAGATCCATCCAATTCTACTGAAAGATGGTTTTGTTCAGCGCTTATATCTTGACGTGGTGCAAATGACCAAAAAAGTTTGTATTGTGCGCCGAGTTCTGTAGTCACATTTTGAGAAATACGACTTGAATAATCACCATCAAGCTCTGCGTACTGCCAATCATCAGAGGCAATGTTGCCACTCCAGCCTCGATGTAATTCCAAGGTAGCGACTGAATTGTCAGATACTTTTTCAATAAACCAGCCCAAAACTGAAGTCATTTTTTGCCAAAGAGAACTGTCTGTTACCACTGGCTCTTCAAAGCTACCATTTACAATAAGATTATCCTCATCTGAACATTCTTCTGGAATTAATATACATTCTGAAGTGCAAGATCCTGATCCGCTTGAACCATCATCACACTGCTCATTCAATAAAATCTCAGCCGTACAGTCAGCATTACAATAATTACCACTTTGGATGGTTCCATCACCACAATATTCAGTGGTGGTATTATTGTCATCACAAGCTTCCTGACCGTCTATTATTCCATCTCCACATAATTGAGCACCAACACTTGGTACTAGCTGTGGTATAGACTGCCCTTCTGGACATTGTAAAACATTCTCGTTGTCTAGACCCAAATAAATATCATCCTCATGGTCAGCCACAGGTGTATCATTATTTTCAAAATGACCACCCAAAGCACTTTCGGAGATATTCAGTCTATTAAACGTTCCGCTACCGGTAGCGTGACAAACAGTATATTTGTCAGACTCACCTGCAACTTTTAGCTCTTTCTCATTTGCTGCTGCCCTAGCTGATGGAATAGAAAAAGACAGGGATATACCTGTATTTCCTATTATCATACTCAGGGCTACAAAAAGAAAGAAACTCTTCCTAAAGACTTCTCTCATATGTTTGATTGATTTAGATTGTTTAGCTATACTGATACATCAGCTTATATTTAAACTAACATATATTTATACCATAAATTCTTGACACAAGTCAAGGATTTTTTATAAAGATTACCCTACAATTTAACCTTACACTATTATTTAGAAAATAGTCAAGCAAACAAGCAAACCTACAACTCCCAAAGCAGAGGCAATGGTTTTTAGCCTTTGTTGCCTAAACTCTACAAATATGGTCAAAAGTATTGTAATTATAAGTAACCCTAGTAAAATTTTGTAATAAATTGAACCTAAATTAAATAAAGGCTTAATAGATTCTGATGGATTTTTCTTGACAAAAACATACTGATTTACTGTAGAGCCTACGGCTGGTTTGATTTCCTGCCACGCTACATCTTGAATTGTTTGATTACCAGCTTTATCACCAACTGTGACTGTGGCCAATACAACTGGATTAAAATACTGATTATAATCTACATCAACCATTATTTTATTCCCTATCCATTTTCCAACCTCACTGAGATCTCTTTGCATATCAATAGTCTGGTCAGCAAAGGCAACATTGACAAAATTAGCGTCTTCGCTGACATAGACAGTAGCTTTTACTACTATATCATCCTGACCAGTCGGTTTATTGACCAAAATCTTAGTTTTTTCATGGTCAATTAGTGGCGCTTGGCTATCCACAGTTAATAAATAATCAATTGAACGACTCTCTTGACCAGAAGCTTTAGATATCAAAGAAATATAATGCTGTCCTTGATCTAACCTTAGAGCTATTTCTAAATAGCCATTTTCCAAATATTTAGTAACTATTTCTTCATTGTTATCCACAATAGTCAAGGTCTGAGCACCCAAAGCAGAAATTTTAAATAAATTTAAGTCATTATCCAAAATAACCTTGTTCAAAGGTGTTAGTAATACAGGCGTAGCCAAATTCACTTGTTCTATTTCCTCAGCCAAGACTTCCTGAGGTTCTGGCTCTGGTATAGTAGGCTCTTCTGCTAATACTTCTGGTTCTGGCTCTAATTCAGGCTCAGGTTGCAACTCTGACAGGTTTTCTACAGCCGCCTGCTCTATTTTGGCATCATAAATATCAGTTTTAGATGGTAATACTTCTGGTTCTGGCTCTGGTTGTGGTTCAATAAGGGTTTGGGTGCCAAAATATTGAGCAATAAGGGTGGTATCATAACCTTGATAATCACCACTGACTACCCCAACACCAATATCTGTAAATTCCGGATCAATCAGATTGGCATAATGAGTTTCAGAATTGGTCCAAGCTGTTACTACTTGGTCAGCCCCAGAAAATCCCATAGCCAAATTTTCTCCAGCTACATGAAAATTGTAACCAACACTATACAGCCAGTTTCTCAAGGCTTGGTTGTCAGGGCCTACATGAGCAAAATACTCGTTGATAAGCATGTCTTGAGACTTATTTAAAGCTGCCTGAGTTAATAGCTCGCTTTTAACCAATGGTTTTAATTCTAAATTCAACCTAATATCATTGGTAAGATCTATAATTTTATTGGCCTGATCCGTCAAAATATCCGGAGAAAGCCAAGCCTGAACAGGAAAAGACAAAGCAAAAATGACCATTAAAGCTTTTATTACTACAGCTGAAACGGCATGAAAAACTAATCTTCTTGGATGTAGAGCATTTGGTCGGTAATTGTTACACGGGGTCGGCAAAAACAAATCCCTCAAAGTGCCACGACCTCTTGGATTTCTGCCCATTTTTACTTCAGTGCCGTCAGTGATATTGTCACAGTCTGTGTCTCTATCAAGCGGATCAGTACCATAGACTTTGACTTCCTGATAATCTCCCAAACCATCATGATCTGAATCCTGATCAAAAGGATCAGTGCCCAATTTTTTTTCTTCTTCGTCGGTCAAACCGTCGGCGTCTGAATCTAATATTTTGTTGTCTTTGTCAGACATAATAAATAGGCAAAATATTTAATAATCAATTAAATCACAAATAACCAATTTTGTCAATACTAACTATAAACTATATATAAATTATAGCATAAATAAGCTATAAAATATATTAATCATCATGTAACTATCTTATAGCTAGCCAGGATAGATGTGAGCAAATATAGTTAGTGACATTGTAAACATTATTAAAAGATGTCACCCAACCGGTAAATAAATTTTATTTTACTAGACTACTGGCATAAAAAAAGCTAATAGCAGCCCAAAAAATAAATACGACAATAATAACAATCTTGTTCATAACTTTATTATATTATAATAATCTAAAAGCTTCTATATTAATGGACTTTTTAGGGACACTTTCTTTCCTCAAAGAATTTACAAAATACTCTATCATATTTGTCGGGCCGCAGATAAAAAAATCACAAGAATTAAAATCACGGATAAAAGACTTGAGTTTATCAACATCAAAACGCCCTTCTTGACCTGATACATGGGTAGTTATTTTAAAATTTGGACAATTAGACTGTATCTGAGCCAGATAATCAGCATCTACTAAATCATCTGGTGAGGCTACTACATAAAAAAGATCTACTTGCCCTTTTTCATCGGGGCAACTGGTAAAATCTTTGGCCATAGAAATAAAAGGCGTAATACCAATACCACCCGCAATCCAAACTTGTCGCCTGCTTTTATCGGCATTTTGACCAAAAGTCCCATAAGGACCATCCACCATAGCCCGCGAGCCTAATTTTAATTTTGACATCTTACTAGTATAATCTCCCAATTCTTTGGCAATAATAGCCAAGCGTCCATCTGGCAAAATTGAAGCTATAGAAAACGGATGTTCTTCTTTTTTATCTATATCGTCAAAAGACACAAAAATAAATTGTCCCGGCTCACAAGCTAGAACTTTTTTACTAGGCTTCAATAATACCTTTATTGTGTTTTTGGTCGGTGCTTCTACAGACTCTACTACAAATGGTCTAGCTTTTATTTTGTATTCTATCAAAAACAATCTAAGCAAATATGCCAAAACACTAATAGTAATCAATATAATATAATACCACGCCAGTCCCGAGATTCTCTTTACATCGCTATCAATAAGTAGAGCATGGACACCGCCTATCATCAACGGCACAGCCAATAAGCTATGTAGTGATTTTAACCTTTCATAACGCATACGCCAAAAAAATGTCATAACAATCAAAAACATAAATATTAGCATAGCAGTATAACCAAAAATATAAGCTGCCTCGGTCCAGTATAAAAATATACCCAAAGAAGCCTGATTAGACACCGGTAGTAGCCTAAATGCTAAAAATAAGGGGTGAAGTATTATAAAAGTAAAAGAAATAGTGCCCAAATAACGATGGATATTTAAAACCTTGGGCAAACCATTAAAAATTTTATCCAACCAAACAAAACGAGCCGATAAAAGTAAAGCAAAAGCAAAAGTTGACAAGCCAATCAGGCCCGTTAGTTTGCCCAAACTGGTAAATAATACTGTCCAGGGCCAAAATACCTTATTAAAAGGGACATTGCTATATAAAATAAAAACTGGCATTAATATAAGTAGTCCTAACACCAATAAACTAAAATATGACTTAATCTTTCTATTTAAGGTCATAAAAATAATAAAATAATTTTACTATATTATATCATAATTAAAAACAAACAAAAAACTAGAGCCAAGGCCCTAGTTTTTTTGTCTTAGCAATTTAGAATAATGCTAATATGTCATTAGTTACATTGTGAATCCTCTGACCAATGTAGTTAAATAATTCTTCCAAACTCTTTATATGACGTTTTTGCTGATCTTCAACAATATATATTTCTGGACCACAACCACGGAGTAAAGTACCGTCAGCCCACTGAGTCTGACCCAATACATCTTGATCTGGAGTCATATATTCACAGGTCTGAGTTTCCTCATCGCCGACTACTGGCTCTTCGTTTTCAATTTTTTCACCTAAAACTAGGCCACATTGCTCAGCAGAAGGGGTGGTAAAAGTATAATCATAATCATCTTTTTGATTTCCAGATACAGCTATAGTCTTTACCATATAGTTGTAAGTTGTATCATATGGCAATTCAGTCAATGAAACCAAATGGTTTGAAGTATAATCTTCGCTCTTGTATTCCTGGCCGTAGTTTGAGCTTTCGCCGTATACCAACCAAGTCAAAGAATCTTTAGAAGTATCCCAACTGATATCAACATTATCACAGCTGACTTTAGCTTCTATAAGAGAAGCATCAGGGGCTGGAATACCAGCTCCAGAACCAACACTTTGTGGAGTGTTGTCATTTTGTGAAGTACTATTGTCTGGATTGCAGACAAAAGTATTTTGACACCAATAGGTATCACTATAGTTTGTGGCATACAAAGCAATATCAGCCAGCTCATGAATACCGTTTCCATCAGCATCAAAAGTATCCTTACACTGAGCAAACATACCAACGTCTGACAAACTGGTAACACCATCACCATTGTGATCACAAATTGTCAAAGGATCAGACACTACTACCTCATCATCTGGGGTAGGGTCTACTGGTTGTGGATTGCAGACAAAAGTTGCCATACATGTCTCACTCTGGCTATTGGCATAATACATAGCAACGTCAGTTAGACTATGTACATTATCACCATTGAGATCATACGTGTCTGCACATTCGGCAAGCATGCCAACGTCAATCAAGCTACGACGACCGTCGTTATTGTGGTCGCAAACATCTAGAACAACAACTGGCTCGGTAGAGCTAGTATTGACTTCGGCATTCGCAACTAATGCGCTAAAACTAGCTAAAATAACTAGTGAAGTAATAATAAATAGTTTTTTCATAATTTCTTAGAAAAATTAATTAATTAAACCGCTTTTTTTATAAAGCAATGCTATACTATATATATAATATGATTATTTGTCAATAGTACGTAGTAGTATACCTAAAACAAAAACCCTCAGATATTTGGGGGTTTTATGGAGCCGTCATGCGGACTTGAACCGCAGACCCCTTCCTTACCATGGAAGTGCTCTACCAACTGAGCTATGACGGCACGTAAATAATTGTCTAATAGGATAATAGTTTATTTAATAATAATGAATTATCAATTAATCCATTAGGCAATTATACAATTAGACAATTAACAATGGTGGGCCGGGAGGGATTCGAACCCCCGAAGGCTGATGCCAGCAGATTTACAGTCTGCCCCGTTTGACCGCTTCGGTACCGACCCATATACAAAAAAATAATGGGCAGATCTCTCTTAAAGAAGCCAACTGCCTATTATATCTAATAAAAACTATTTTAAATTATCAATGCGCTCATTAAAATCCAGTATTTTCTTATTGTCTGGATTAACCTCTTTCAACTTATCCAGATATCCAGAAGCCAATTCTTTATCAGACATTATTATACTAAGATTTATCAAAAAGTCAAGAATTTTAGGATTGTTTGGAGATAAGAGTAAAGCCCGTTGGGCTGACTGCATAGCTTTTTCCTCTTCTTCCAAATCTAGATATACTTCTGACAAGGCCAAAAAATATAAATAATTATCTTCGGAAAGTGATATAGATTTTTTATATTCTTCTTCAGCTTGTTTGAGATTACCTCTTTTGCGAGCCAAATCTCCCAAAGAATAATAAACAGCCGCGTCTTCATTGTGAGTGAGTTTCAGCAAATATTCTAGTGTTTCCTTGGCTTGGACAAATTCTTTCCTAGCCCGATACACTTCCGCCAAAAGGGTATAAGCTTCTATATTATGCTGATCAATATTTAAAACATCAAGTAGAGTCTCCTCTGCTTTTTGATATTCTTCACTATTTATAAACTGTTTGGCTTCTACCAATATTTTATCCACTACCTGTGATCTATCGACAGAAGATGTCAGCCTCTCAAAGCCACGACGACGAATGTCCTTTTCTACACTTTTTAATCTTTGATAATACTGACTAAAAACATCACCTACTTTGCCTTTGGCCGGCGTAGTCAAACCTTTTAGTCTAAACCAAACATCAAGCCATTCTCTTTCCAGTCGGCTTTTTAAAATAGCTTCTTTTTGTTTGCGGCTTCTGACTTCCGGCAAATTATCCACATTTACATTTTTCAAACGAGGAATTTTGCGAATCATCAGCCAAATTATAAAAGCTAGGGATAAAACTATTAATACTATTAGTATTATATCAATCATATCTTAGGCTTTATTTTTACTGCCAAATATATTTATCATTTTTTCGACTTCCTTTTGCATAGCCTCAGTTGACGGCGCCAAAATACTCCTAGGGTCAATCATATTACTGTCTTTACTTAAACTATTTTTTAGAGCCTTTTTAAAAGCCAGACGCAGATTTGTATCAATATTTATAATACTAACACCATTTTTGATGGCTTTTTTAAATATCTTTGGTGACAAGCCTGAACCACCATGCAAAACAAGAGGTATATTAACCAATTCTCTTATTTTTTTCAAGCGTGCTTGATCTACTTTTTCTATACCCTTAAAAGAGCCGTGAATTGTACCGACCGATATTGCCAAGGTGTCAACCTTGGTCCTGCTTACAAAATCCTGAGCTTTGTATGGATCGGTCATCAAATCCTTCATGTTTATTTCACCAGTTTCTAATTTGACCAGACCCTCTTTGCCCAAGATAGAACCCAGCTCAGCTTGCACCCAAATCTTCTTTTTGTGCCCATAATCAGCAATCTGGCGACTAAGATGAATATTGCTAGCATAATCCTTTTCTGAGGCATCAATATGAACCGAATTATAACCAATATCAACACATTGTTTAATAACTGGTATATCTTTACCATGATCTAGATGGATAGCCACCGGAACTGTTTTACCAATAGTGTTAGCCAAATTGGTTATTAGGTTAAACAAGGTCGGCAAGTTGGAATATTTAATAGCTGAATGAGAAGTTTGAATAATAACCGGGGATTTCATTTTGACAGCCGCTCTTACAATAGCTATGGTTATTTCCAAATTGGAAGTATTAAAAGCCCCGACTGCATATTTTTTATCCTTGGCTTTATTAACAATTTGTTTGATTGGCACTATCATATATTTTTACCCCGTTAGAAATTAACTACAGTTTTTTACTTTTACCCCTATAGAAATTAGGTGTTCAAATTTCTAAACCCGTTAGAAGCTAGACTTCTAAGCGGGTCTAACGGGGTTTATGTTAAGAATTTTTTATCAGTTCAAAAAATCCTTTGGCTTCTAAACTAGCCGAACCGACAAGCACTCCGGCAAAATTTTTGGTAAAATCTTTTACTGTACTGGCATTGACACTACCACCATAGATAATATCAAAATCTCTGAGATGATTTGGTATAGCATTTTTTATAAGCTCAATTTGCTTGGCAGCTTCAGAGGCTGTGATAGTTTGACCACTACCGCTGGTACTAATAGCCCAAACCGGCTCATAAGCCAATATAAAATATTGACCCGGTTCTACTTCAGATAAAGCTTTTTTGACCTGATTAGATATGACTTCTTCGGTCTGAGCCTTTTTTCTTTGGTCTAGTTTTTCTCCCACACAGACAATGGGCGTCATATCATATTGCAAAACTGCTCGGGTCTTTTTGCCAACTTCTTCATCTGTTTCACCCATAGCTCTTCTTTCACTGTGTCCGACAATCACAAATTGACAACCAGCTTGATGAAGATTTTCAGATGACACCTCACCTGTAAAGGCTCCTTTGGCTTCATAAAAAACATCCTGAGCTCCCAAAGCTATCATGCTGCCTGACAAAACTTTTGATAAATCATAAATAGACAAAAAACTAGGACAAATCACCACCTGTTTTTTATCACCAATATCATTTTTTTCCAACAAAAGATGAAGCTCTTTAGCTGTGTCTATAGACTGATTGAAACCAAGATTCATTTTCCAATTGGCAATTATTATTTTTTCGTATTTCACCCAATTAGCCATTAATTATTAAAATTATCTATATGTTTATTGTATTTTATATTTTATATAAATTCAAAAATTGAAAATGCCCCCAAAGATATTAAAGTAACCAATATACCAGCAACAAGTGCCCCCAAAGCTATAAAAATCAGGGCGTCTGTTTTTTTGATATTAAACAACCAAGCGGCAAGCGATCCGGTCCATACTCCGGTCATAGGCAAGGGAATAGCTACAAAAACAAGCAAAGATATTTTACCCCAAAGACTATACCTCTCATCAAATCTTTTTCTGGTGCGGGCAAAAAGCCAGACAAAAAATTTATCAAAAATTTTTACTTTTCTCAGCCATCTTGATATTGGCCCCAAAAAATAAACAATCAAAACTGCTGGGATAAAATTGCCAATTACTGAAAGATAAAATGCCTGATAAACTGGCAGACCAAAATTTCCCAAAGCAATCGGAATAGAAGCTCTTAGCTCAGTAATGGGCAACATAGCCAGAAGAAAAGTAGCTAATCTAGGGTCAATATTATAAATCCAAGAAATATCCATTATCTTATATAAATAAGTATAAAACAAAAGGCTCTTTAAGACCAGACAAAATTGTCCAAAATCCAACCAGACAAAATTTTTAAATCCTGAAAACGTCCGTCGTGTGATTCAGAACCTAGCACCACCCCAAAAATATTTTGTCCGTCATTGCCGGCAATCTCCAAAACTAGACAATACCCCGAAGCACCAATATAACCTGTCTTACCGGCTAATACATCCAAATAACTATTAAAAAGTAAATTAGTAGATTTTATATGATGAGCCTTACCTGATTTATCAA
Organism: Patescibacteria group bacterium; assembly: GCA_018819405.1. NCBI lineage: Bacteria > Patescibacteria group bacterium. The sequence goes on along the minus strand of JAHJQF010000001.1, from coordinate 642,204 downwards.
AAAAATTATAATCTTTTTGACTGACAGCATTTTTTATATCAGCTTTGGCAAAAGCGGTCTTAGCTAAAGTCAAAACTTCTAAGGCAGTCGATACATTTTGTTCTGACAAGCCTGTCAGCTCGGAAAATTTTGTATTTTTCATACCTAGACTAGCGGCTTTTTTATTCATAAGATTTACAAACTCCTGACGACTCAGGCCAGTACTTCTGACCAAAGCATTGATAGAGTTGTTGTCAGAAGCTATCAAACTGGTATAAAACAAATCTTTGACTATCACTGTCTCACCTCTCAGTATATGCCTAGTGCCACCATTGACTTCATCTACTTCTTCCATTGTTACTTCTGTATTCCAACCAGGATTATGCTCCAAAAAAACCAAAGTAGTCATTAACTTGCTAATACTAGCAATAGGCCTAATTTCTCCGGCATTCTTTTGCCACAAAATTATACCACTGTCTTTGTCCATGACAGCAGCTGCCTGAGCGCTTATTTTGACACCCAGAGACTTATTATCTACCTTATGTGGGATTTTCTTACTATCATCTAATATCTGCTCCTTAAAGCTCAATTTTGAGCCGGATTGCGTCTGCTCTAGTATAATAGTCGGCAAATGATAAAGCTGCGAGCTGGTCAAACTCAATGACAAAATTACAGTTGATATAAATGTCCACAAATTCATTTATTTTATTTAATATCGTTTTTATTTAATACCTTATATTTACCAATTGGTAAATTGCCCAATTTTAGATTAGCCTCAGATATACGACTCAGTTCAATCACCTTATAGCCAAGTTTTGCCAGCATCCTTCTTATTTGCCTGTTCCAGCCCTGATGAATAACAATCTCCAATTTCTTGCTGGACAAAATTTTCAGTTTATCCACTTTGGCCAAACCTTCTTCCAAACTGATACCTTTTTTTAATTTTGATTCAATATCTCTAGTCAAAATTTTATCTACAGTAACCAAATAAGTTTTTTTTACTTCAAATTTTGGATGAGTCAACTGGTGAGCCAAGTCTCCGTCATTGGTCAAAAGTATTAATCCTTGCGAATCTTTGTCCAAGCGTCCGACTGGAAAAACTTTTGGCTCTTTTGGTACCAATGACATGACTGTTTTTTTATTATGCGGATCTGAGACCGAACAAACATATCCAGTCGGTTTATTCAAAAGATAATAAACTTTTTTTTCTAAAATTACAGCTTTATTATTTACAAAAATGTCCTGACTATTTTCGGGGACACTTGTAGCCAGATCTTTGACTATATGAAGGCCAATTTTTACTTTGCCCTGTTTTATCAAATTTTCTGCCTTGCGACGAGAAGCAACTCCGGCCTGAGACAAAAACTTAGCTAGTCTAATTTTCTTCTGTTCCATCTTCAAGTAATTTTTGTAAATTATCGTCACTATTTAATTTTTCATAATCAGGTAATTCCTGGACCGAGTTGATACCCAAATGACGCAAAAAATCCATGGTAACTGAATATTTGGCTGATAAATCACCCTTTTGAGTACTTTCTTCCACCAAACCCCTGATGAGTAAATTCCTCAAAATTAAAGAACAGTTGACTCCTCTTATTTGTTCCAATTCTTCTTTGGAAATAGGCTGACGATAAGCAATGATAGTCAGCGTCTCCAGAGATGGCTTGCTTAGCTCACCGCTTAATTCATCATTAAAATATTTACGCAAAGTGGTGACATTTTTCGGATTAGAAACAAATTGGGCTTTTTTGTTATTTATATTGATGTGTAATCCACTCTCGTCATTATTGAATTTTTGCTTTAGAGATTCTAGCATCTCCTCCAGTTCTCCGGTTTTGGCGGATAAAAAATTTTCTAACTCTTTGAAAGTCATTGCCTTGCCTGATGCAAAAAGTAAACTTTCGAGTTCTGATAGTTTATTTTTTTCCATATTATTTATTGTTTTTTGAAATATTTAAATCACCAAAAAGAGCCTCTTGATCTACATTAATTTCTTTTCTTTTTACCAATTCAAGAAGCGCCAAAAAACTGACTACAATCTCTGTCTTATCGTTTTTTTGCAAAAGCTTTTTAAAATTAAATTTGGTATTACTTTTTATCATCTCCTGAATATGTGATATTTTTTCTCCTATAGAAATAGCCCTAGCAATAACCATCTTGGGCAAGTTGACCACTCTTTCAATTTTGGATAAAACCAATAAAAAAACCTCTTTCATAGAATATGGATCAGCATTTTGTGGTGGTGAAAATCCTTGGTCTTGAGGCAGTTTGTAGCTAGCCATACGATGATAAGCAAATTTCTTTTTACTCAAAAACATTTTATTGATAGCCAAGCTGGCTTCATAATACTGACGATATATTTTGAGTTGTTTTTCCAGATCACCAGCACCCTGCTCATCTTCTACATCAAGATCAGGTAAAAGATATTTTGATTTTAGATAAATAAGTTTAGAAGCAATCAACAAAAAATCGGCCACTTCAGTGGAAGCCAAGTTGTCAGTATTTTCTATATATGAGAGATATTGATCAGTAAGCTTAGCTAAAGAAATTTCTGTGATTTGTAACTTATTTTTTTCTATTAGTTTTAGCAGGAGATCAAGCGGCCCTTCAAATTGTTCAAGCTGAATTTTATGCATTGGCTATAATAAAAAAATTAAGAATTTCACAAATATTATAACATTTTTAGTTTTTATTTTCAACAAAAAAAGAGGGGTTCGACGATTGCCGAACCCCTGGGTGCCATCGTAAGAGGCGTCTCGAAATACTCTTGTGGAGCACGCTTCTAGTACGACGGCCATGCCGTCAGGATTGGAGCTGGGGATCCAACTCTGCAGCATGATGCGATGAAATGAATAGGAACTGAATTCTTGAGAATTATAATATAAAAAATTGATTTTGTCAAAAAAAAGAAAGAGTCCCCGCCAAAGAGCTCTCCAGTCTGGTAGATTGCTGAGGCATAGCTCTTTGGCGGGGACTTACGAGTTGAGGACAATATATTAATTTTATCTATATTTTAAAATTATCTCTTCAATTCTAGACCAAGTTCATCAAGTTGAGACTTGTCTACTTCTGATGGAGACTCCATCATCGGATCCCGCCCATCTGAAGTCAAAGGAAAGGCTGTTACTTCTTTGAGGTTTTTTTCACCCAAGAGTACCATCAAAAGTCTTTCCAAACCAGGCGCAATACCACCATGTGGTGGGACACCATATTTGAATGCTTCAAAATAGTGTCTAAATTGTTCTTTTTGTTTATCTGTAAAACCAATCAAATCCCAGACTTTTTCCTGAATTTTCATATCATGAATACGAACTGCTCCCCCACCTACTTCAAAACCGTTGAGTACCAAATCATGTTGGTATGATCTGACTTTGCCTGGATCAGAATCTAGCAAAGCAACATCTTCTTCTTTGGGTGCTGTAAACATATTGTGAGCCGGGCCCCAAGTGTCCCCGGCGCCGACAAATCTGTCTTCATCAGTCTGTGGCATAAATAGTGGAAAATTTACTACCCAGGCAAAAGCCAATTCATTTGGATCATTTTTGTCTTTTCTCAAATCTGGCTTATCAGAGCCATATTTTTCCATTACTTCACTGTAGTTTAATCGTGGCCAAGGACTAAAAGTCATTTTCTTTTCTGGAAATATCTCCTCTACCATGGCAGTAAACATACTCTCTACCAGATTAAGAATATCTTCTTGTTTGACAAAAGACATTTCCATATCTAGTTGATAAAATTCACCTGGGCTTCTATCAGCTCTGGCATCTTCATCACGAAAACATGGAGCAATCTGAAAATATTTTTCCATACCAGCCACCATGAGTAGCTGCTTGTATTGCTGTGGGGCTTGTGGCAAAGCAAAAAATTTGCCCTTATGCAAACGACTCGGTACTAAATAATCTCTAGCTCCTTCCGGAGTTGATTTGGAAAGTATAGGAGTCTGAATTTCAATAAAATCATTGTCATGCAAATAATTACGTAAATAGGCAAAAACCTTGTCTCTGACTAAGATATTTTTTTTCATGCGCTCGTGTCTCAAATCAAGATATCTATATTTGAGTCTCAATTCTTCATTGGCCTGACGTTCTTCATTGTCTATTTCAAAAGGCGGTGTCTCGGCACTGGACAATATATTTATCTTTTTGGCCAAAACTTCCACCATACCAGTTGGCAAATCTTTATTAATCTGTTTAGCTCCTCTACTTTGAACCAAACCTTGAATAGATAAAACATATTCAGGTCTAATATTAGCCAAAATTTCTTCAGAGTCTTTATCTAGCTCAGATGGTACAACTACTACTTGTAGTATGCCCCAACGATCTCGCAAATCAAGAAAGACAATTTTACCCATATTACGGCGGACATTGACCCAACCAAAGAGCTGGACATTTTCACCTATTTTTCCAACTGTTTCAATAGTTTTGCTTCTTTGCATATTTTTATTTACTTATTTAAAAAATAATGGAGCCGAGAACAGGAGTCGAACCTGCGACCCGCGGTTTACGATACCGCTGCTCTACCAACTGAGCTATCTCGGCAAAAGCCGATTATGGCCTGAGCCTATAAATCGTCCTTGGAAATGGTATGGTTTCTCTGACATGCTGGATACCACTTACCCAAGCTACAATCCTCTCCAAACCAAAACCAAAACCACCATGTGGTACGCTACCGTATTTTCTTAAATCCAAATACCACTGAAATTCTTCAACTGGCAAATGATGCTCTTTTATTCTCTTTAGGAGCTCATCATAATCATCTTCACGCTGACTACCACCAATTATTTCTCCGTATCCTTCTGGAGCAAGCAAATCAGCACATTCGGCCAGGCTATCATCTTTAGCATTTCTCTTCATATAAAAAGCCTTTATCTTGGCCGGATAATTGGTCACAAATATTGGATTGTCAAATTCTTTGGTCAGCATTGTTTCATCATCAGCTCCCAAATCCTCGCCATCTTTGATATCACTTCCCATAGCTTGCAATTTTTTGATAGCTTCGCTGTGTGTGATTCTATGAAATGGCTTGCTAATATTTTCCAGCGGTTTGATGTCTCTCTCCAGTATCTGCAAATCAGCTTGGTTGTTTTTCAAAACTGCTTGCACCATAAAACGAATCAAATCTTCCTGAATTTTTAAATTGTCATCAAGATTTACAAAAGCCATTTCAGCGTCCATCATCCAAAATTCTGTCAAATGACGTCTGGTTTTGGATTTTTCTGCTCGAAATACCGGACCAAAATCATAGACTCTATTGTGAGCAAAAATAGCTGACTCCAAATATAGTTGACCAGATTGAGAAAGATAAGCTTTGGTATCAAAATAATCCATTTCAAAAAGCTCAGTTGTTCCTTCGCAGGCATTTGGTGTAAGAATCGGCGAATCAATCTTGATAAAATTATTATTTTTCATGTATTGATATGTCGCCTGAATCAGAGTATTTCTCACTCTCTGGATAGCCCACTGCTTGGAAGAGCGAAGCCACAAGTGCCTATTGTCCATCAAAAATTCTGGCCCATGTTCTTTGTTTGATATTGGATAATCCTGGGCAATTTGATAAAAATCAAAATCTTTGACATGCAGTTCATACTCTTCTTTTTTGGGATGTTTGGCTACAACGCCCATTATTTTGACTGACGTTTCCAGAGTTACTTTTTGAGATTCCACCCATTTGTCCTCAGAAAAATCAGCCTGATTGAGTATAGCCTGAGTATAACCCGAACCATCTCTCAATTGCCAAAAAGAAATCTTGCCTGATGAGCGAAAATTGGCTACCCAGGCATTTATTTCTACCTGTTTATCAACATATTGTGATAAATCATTTATAAATACTTTTTCCATAAATAAAAAAATTAGCTTATTAAATAATAGCTAAAATACAAAGATTTTACAAGGTATTAATTATATAATATTGACAAAATAGACAATATATTGTATATTACAAAGTTAAAGTTCACTGACAACACCCAAACCCTGGAGGGTCTACAATATGTGGAATCCTGTCGTGATAGACACGGCCCTTCGGGGCTATCCTATCGAAGTAAGGCTCTTTGGCCTACTATCCTTTGTCTTTTCCGCGATAGTGCATTTGCGCTTTATCGTGGCCATGGTCAAGGGTACACTGCCACCGCCTCCTCGCTCGTCTTGGTTTCTATACATGGCGCTCGACGTTGTCATTCTGGGCAGCCAGCTCAGTAATGGCATCCTTGACCCGATGATGATTGAGTATAATATTGGCACACTGGCTGTAGCCCTTTTCACCCTGAAATACGGATACGCCACTTGGTCAAAGCTGGAAACAGGCTGCAGTATATTTGTGGGCATATCTATTGCCCTCTACTTGTCTGTCGGCCCTCTGGCTGCTACTGCTTGCGCCTTGGCGGGTATCAGTGCTGCCTCCTTACCCATCCTCAAAAAGGTCCTTGTGGAAAAAAAACAAGAAGACCTCTTGGCCTGGGCATTGGCCGTCACTGCTACTTTTTGCAGCCTGCTCGACGGGCACCTGATCACCGGCATCTGGCTGATCCTGCTACAGGGTACTATAGCGATAGCTGTAACCAGACTACGCTTCAACCAAAAAACCAGAGGTTAGTCCTCCGGCATCAGACCTGAGCAAGTCACAACTGCTCACCTGCCGCCCCGGCATAATACTGGGGCGGCTTTTCTTTTTTATTTAGAATATTGTACTTCAGGAATATCTGCCTTGTCTTTCTTATTTTTTTTCTTGCCTTCAAATCTGACAAAAAGCATTGGTATGACAAATAGCTGTATGACAGTAGCAAAAGCCAAACCAAAAATTATAGAAATAGACAGTCCTACCCAAAATTCATTGGCAAAGGCCAAGGGTATTACACCCATAATAGTAGTAATGGTAGTCAACAAAATAGGTTGAAGTCTTGTATCCCCAGCATCAGCCACTGCTTCAAGTGGCGTCATATTTTTTTCTTCAATATTTCTTTTGGTCTTATCCATTAGCACTATTGCATCATTGACTCCAATACCAGCTAGTGACACCAGTCCCAAAAATACCATAAAGCTAAATGGCAGACCAAATATACCCATACCGACTACCACACCAATCAGCATCAAAGGCAGTGACATTAGTATGATACCAGTGCGTATAAATGAATCAAATTCTAAGACCAAAATAATCAAAATTAGTATTACCGCCACAATCATGGCATTCCATAATTCAGTAAATGACTGTTGGATATCCTCTACTTCTCCTCCAAAATCTACTCTGTAGCCATGGGCTATATTTTCCTGAGCTACTAATTCTTCTATCCCTGGCACAACTTTGGCCGCCGTATATCCTGATGCCAAATCAGCACTGACACTGATTGTCCTTTCAAAATCACGATGACGAATAGTAGCCAAAGCCGGCTCCAGTGAAAAATCAGCCAAATAAGAAAGTTTTACTTCCTGACCATAATTGTTTATTAGTGACAGATTTTTTATTTGCTCTACTGAATCAATTTTATTTTTATCAAGTTTTACTACTACATCAAGATCATTATTGTCTTGAGAAATTTCTGTAGCAGTCACACCGAAAATAGCAGTCCTGAGTAAATTTGATACATCAGCCACGGTCAAGCCTGATTTAGCTACTGTTTCTTTATTTAATGTAAAAGTCAAATCAGCCGGTGATAGGTCTTGATTACTACTGACATTGATGACGCCTTCGGTATTTTCCAAAATATTTTTTACCTTATTTGATATACTATCAAGTACCAACAAATCTTCTCCACTTATTCTAGCTTCAATTGGAGAACCAGTTGGTGGACCACCTGACAATTCAGTGATACTTATATCACCTTCATTGATTGTCTTGATATCTTCTCTGATACTATCTACAATATCATAGCTTTTTTTGCTTCTTTCTTTTTTGTCTACAAAATCAATAGAAATATTGGCCAAATGTTCACTTGACCTACTTGGGTCAAATGATCCAATACTAGATGACTGACCAATAGTGCTGACAAAGTTTTTTATTTCTGGATATTTATACAGTTTTTCCTCTATTTGAGAAACTAGCTGACTAGTTGTTTCCAGATTAGTACCAATCGGCATTTTTATATCAACATAAGCAAAATCGGCATCCATCTTTGGGAAAAGCTGTACTGGTATAGTCTGGGTTACCAAAAGTCCCAAAGAGGCTACAAACAAAATTGTCAGAATTATAGAAAACCTAAATTTTGATTTTTTGCTTCTCAAAAAAATAGTAATATTTTTACGATAAAGTCTTCTGAGTTTATTGGTGACATATTTTTCCAAAATACTTTCTTTGGCTGTGCCTACAAACTGACTTTTCTTCAAAAATATAGAAGCAAAAGAGGGCACTAAAATCAAAGATACAAATAAAGACGCCGTCAAAGTAATGCCAATTGTAATTGGAAATATTTTTAAATATTCTCCCAAAATACCACTGACCAGAAGCATAGGGAAAAAAGCCGCTACAGTAGTAAGCATGCCCGATGTCACCGGACCGCTATAGTGAGCTACTGACAAAAGCGCGGCATCCTTGGAAGAATAACCTTCGCGAATATTATGAAATATTCCTTCAAGTACCACTATAAAAGCGTCCACCAAAAGTCCCAGTGACAACACCAGAGCATAAAGAGACATACTGTTTAAGGTATAACCAGAAAAATATAAAGCTATGATAGTAATCAAAAGACTGAGCGGAATAGCCAATAGGGCAATAATAGCTTCCTTAAAACTCAAGGCTATAAACATGATAATAAATATCAAAATTGTAGCCTGTATTCCACTGCTTCCCAAAGTATGCAAATCATCACGGATAAAAGAAGAATAGTCACTGTTTATTTCTATTTTTACATTGTCAGGAATTACTTTCTCATCACTTAGCATATTTACTTTGGCCTTGGCACTATCAACAATGTCCAATATATTCCCACCAGTCTTTTTGTAAATCTGCAAAGATATATTTTCTTGAGTCGTTTCACCAGCAATAGAAATCCTAGAAATATTGCTACGGTCTACAAATTGTTCATTGACCTGTGCAATATCCTTCAAAAGCACAATCTGACCATTGTTGTTGGCTACAACGACGTTTTTTAGATTATCAATATCATTCAATTTACCAACAGATCTGATATTATAATGCAAATCATCTATATCAATATTGCCCAGCGGCATATCCAGATTAGAAGCTCTGATTGCACCAACTATTGTTGATAAAGACAAATTCAAACGGGACAAAGCAGTCTTATCAACCAAGACTGAAAATTCCTTGTCTCTGACACCAAGTAAAGGCACTTTGGAAACTCCAGAAATACCCTCTAGTTCATCTTGAACTATTTCCCCCAATTGTTTGAACTGATTATCAGTCAAATCACCAGAAAGAGAAAATGTAATGATAGGGTAATCATTGGCTCTTATTTGGGTCACTACTGGATCTTCCGCATCCCCTGGCAAACCAGTGACTTCGCCTACTTTATCTTTTAACTCTCTGATACTGTCATCAAGATTTGCCTCGGCCTCAAACTCTACAGTAATTGAGGAAATACTATTTCTAGAAGCTGAAGTAATAAGTTTGACATTATCTAGTTCCTCCAGTCTATTTTCTATCTCATCAGTCACTAGATTTTCCACATCAGCTGGACTGGCTCCGGGATAAACAGTTGTCACAACTGCAATAGGAATTTTGACTTCTGGATCTGATTCGCGAGGAATACTTGCCAAAGCCAAAGCACCCATAATCACAATAGCCGAAATCATCAAAATTATTACCCTAAAATGAGTAATAAAATAACCCTTAAAACTCTTACGAGTTCTAATAATAGCTTGATGAGCAAATTTATTCTTTGCTTCGTCTTTTTTATTTTCTATATTATTCTCATTCATAAATATTATTCAATGACTTCCACTTCTTCTCCACTGGAAACAAATACACCATTTAAAATCACCAGATTTTCACCTTCTTCCAGACCACTAACTACAGATACTTTGTCACCATATATTTGACCCAAAGTCACATTTTTTCTGACAATTTTTCCGTCCTCTACTGTATAAACATAATTTCCAGAAGCTTCAATAGTAGCGGATTTTATAGGAATGACCATGGTATCAAGCCCCTCATAGAGAAGATTGAATTCTACTTCAGCAATACTACTAGCCACTAGACCATCACCGGCCTCCTGGCTTTGCACTGTGACGCTGATTTTGCCACTTTTTAGATCACCAATCGGCTCAATCTCTGAAACAATGCCTTTATATTTTTGATCAATAGTTACTTCATCGCCAAGTTTTATAGCTTTGGCAAAATCTACATCTACATCAACGCTAATTTCTACCAAAGAAAGATTACCAATTTCCACCAGCTCTTTTCCGACTGATACTTGCTCACCCTCAGTGACAAAATGCGACAAAATTGTACCACTAAAAGGTGAGGGCATTGATAAATTATTATAGCTATAAGCGGCCATATCAAACTGTGATTGAGATATGCTTTGCTCCAAGTCAGCTCCATCTTTGGCATTTTGTAAAGCAATTTCAGAATTTTTATATTCTATTTCTGCCAAATCAAGCTGCGCTTGAGAATTATTTATGGCTAGACTATTTGTTATTTTAATATTTTCTACACTATTTATAATACTAATAATATTAGATAAATGTTGATTAATAGATGTTTGGTAACCAGCTATAATTAATTTATCATTTTCTATACTTGTTGATGTAAAATTAGCGCCTGGTATAGCATTTTGTAATAAAATAATAGTATTATCTACCGACAACTTACTTTCTAAAAGTACTTTGTGCATTTTAAATAAATCACCATCCAAATTTTCCAAACTTATCTGAGTAGCTAAAGTTTTATATTCATTAACAGACTTTAAAAACTGCCATCTAGTATCTACTGAAAATTGATATTGAGCTGTCAATATATTTTCATAAATATATACTGGATTATCAAAGCTAACACTACTATTTAAAAACAATAAAAACTGGCTTAAAGTATTATAAGCTGAACCATAGGCAACAATAGCCGAATTTTCTATGTTGCCAGTATTCTGTTCAGTTTGAATAACAGTATTATCGTATTGAACTCTAGCTAAATCCAACCTAGCTTTAGCATTATTTACACCCAGCTCGGCTTGTTGAATACGCTGATTACTAGTTATCTGAGTTTGTTGAAAATTATTTAAACTATTATAATAATTATTTTCTACTCCCGAATCTTTTATAGAAAATAGCGGCTGTCCGGCCACTACTTCCGAACCCACCGGAGCTAAATATTCTATGGTTCCAGGAGTAAGAGAGCGAATCAAGCTATATTCTTTTGGGACTACTGTACCACTAGCCAAAAGCTTGGATGAAACCTGATTTTGTTTTACAACCTGTTGTACTTCTACTTTCTTTTTAATAGTAGTTTCTGTCTGTTCATCATTATTTTGTCCACATCCAGCCAAAAAAAATGGCAAAATCAACAAAATTGATAAGAAACGAATTTTTAGTGAATAAGTCTTCATATTTAGATTTTAATATTATAATAAGTCTGCCCAAATTAGCATTTTTTAGCTTTTTTGTCAATATATGTTACCTTTTTACGAAAAATTCGTTATAATATAGTGAGATAACAAAAATATGGAAGAAAAACAATTAATCCTAAATTGTCAAAATGGCGACAGCGCTGCCTTTGGTCAGCTCTACGACAAATACTTTCAAAAAATTTACCGTTTCATTTATTACAAAACTAGCCACAAAGAAACTTCCGAAGATCTAACCAGTCTGACTTTTAGCAAGGCCTTAGAAAAAATACAAAGCTTTGATACGTCCTCTAGCTTTTTTTCAGCCTGGCTATATAAAATTGCCAGAAACAACCTAATAGATTATTACCGATCAAACAAAGAAACTACTAGCCTAGAAGAAAATTTTATGACTTATGATGACAAAAAATTAGAAGAAAACATCAGTCAAAAACAAGAGCTAGAAAAAATAACTGAAAAACTTGACAGCCTAAGTCCTCAGCAAAAAGAAATAATTATAATGCGTGTCTGGAATGAACTGTCATACAAAGAAATATCTCAGATTGTCGGCAAATCAGAAGGTAGCTGCAAAATGACATTTTCCCGAGCCATAAAACAACTCAAGTTGTCTCTAACAATTCTCATATTATTTATTACTCTAATCATCAATTAAAAATATGGACAAAAATATACAAACAATTTTAGACGAGCTCTACTTGGCTGACAAAAGCCTAAAAAAATATGAACCAGAGCTCATAAAAATAATAGAATCACTGATTGCTTCTCGTCCAAAAGTAAAATTTGACGAATCATTCAAAAGCCAGCTGCGCAGTGAGCTTTTGGAAAAATTTAATCAAATAAAACAACAGGATGATATGAAACAAAAATTAAAAACTAATAACAATTTTATGAATAAATTATTTTATGCCCTTGGGGGCGCTGCCTTAGTCGTTCTTTTAATAGTTCTACCAAATTTATCAAAAGATACTCCTGGCCAACTCAAACTAGCCAATAAAACTGAAAAGGCAAATTTTTCTTTTGAAGTACTACCAATACAAGATAGAGCTTTTGGCTCTTTAACTGATAATTCAGGAGGCACTGCTCCTACTGCTGAGGCCGCAGGCTTGGGTGGAGGTGGCGGTATCACCGGCACAGATTCTGCCATGGCTGACAGCAAAATGATTGCTCCTATGCCTGTATCATACAAATATATTTATGATGGTGAAATTGATTTTGATCAGTCACAACTGCCAGTATACAAAAAAATAAAAGGCTCCAGTGCTGCTTCATCACTAGCTCAAATGATACAACAGACAAAATTTGAAGATCTCAATATGAGTTCATTCAAAAATACCCAGCTCAGAAACTTCAATATTACGGAAGATAGAGACTACGGATATTCACTATATGTAGATTTATATGAAGGTATAATTTCTATTTCAGAAAACTGGGAAAGATGGCCACAACCTCAATATAATGAGCCTATAAAAATAGAACAAATACCAAGTGACGAAAAATTAATAAGTATTGCCGACAAATTTTTGGCTGATAAAAAAATAGACATCAGCCAATACGGCGAGCCAAGCGTGGACAATCAATGGAGATTATATTATGAAAACTCACCAGAAAAGGACTATTATTACATACCTGAGATGATATCAGTAGTTTACCCACAAATTATAAATGAACAGGAAATATACGAAGAATATGGTGGAAAATTTGGTCTAAGGGTGAATATAAATATCCGTGAAAATAGAGCATCAGGCGCCTGGGGTATTAGCAGTCAAAAATACCAAAGCTCCCTTTATGACATGGAAACTGACACCAACCGACTGAAAAAACTAGCTGAACAAGGTGGTGGATGGCCAATATATTATGCCCAAGATTCAGAAATCGTAGAAGTAAAATTAGGCGAACCAAAACTAGCTTATACCAGCGCCTGGCACTACGATGGAATGCAATCATATCAATTGTTTGTGCCAGCCCTAGTATTTCCAGTCCTAGAACAACCGACTGAGGGATATTACTACAAAGAAACAGTAGTAGTACCCCTGGCCAAAGATATTGTAGATAGCCGACTCACACCTATAGATCAACCTGGTGTTCCTATGCCACTAATAGAAAGATAAAAAAAATTATTCCCCGCGAAGCTTCGCTTCGCGGGGAATTTTTTTCAGCCTGCTGTCTTGTCCAAGACAGAAATCCCTAATTCTTGACCGATCTCCTTGATCTTCTGGTAACATGCCCCTCTGGACATGACCTTGAGGATTATGCGTATGTGCGCCACCTCCTGATCCTGATGACAATTGTTTTGATCAAGAGTGTAAGACTCGCACTGACTTAGTCGGTCACGAATTTCCTGGGCAAATTCGACAGGCACTGTGATGTCGATGAAGGCTCCTTCCCTGTCGATACTACCCTGACTCATCTAAATCACCTCCTTAAGCTGGTGGGTAAGGACTGTTGTGGGGTATTTAAAATCTGTAATTTATATTTTCTTGATGCTTTTCAAAAATCCGTAGGCAATCACTCCTCCTAAAACTGCCGTTACAAACTGTGGCCAGCTCATCATAGCTGAGACATTGGTAGCTAATTCTTTTTTTATAAGTAAATTTATTACAACAAAACTGGTTGACCAAAGAAAAAGGTATTTCAAGAAACTAGCAACTATCACACCAAGCCAAAAGTTTTTGTCCCTCAAATAAGAAAAACCTAAAATCAGAATGGTATTACTAATTATTATAAAAGGAATCATCGGTGCCAAAATTGCCGGCAACATACCGACTGACAAAGCAATAGTACTAGGTAGCAGCGCCAAAAAAATTGCGCTCTCTGTACCCAAAAGTGCTACGGCTATCAAAAACATGGCATTGACAATCGGCCCGGTCAGCCACTGCTGATGAAAAAAGGGCGCAACTGTAGCAATACTTAACAAGGTAACAAATTGTATAATAGCGATTGTTTTGGCTCTATCCAAAGCTAAAGTTCTGGTAAATGTCATATTTTTGTCTTGTTATTTTTTAGGATATACCTCTTTTTTCTTTTTGACAAATGAGGTATGGCAAATTGAATGAGTAGTAATGTGATCTTTAAAAAATTCTTTGTACAGCTTTTGTATAATAGGATTGGCTTCGGCACTACGTACTTTTTGTCTGTCATCAACTCCATACAAAGCTTGGGAGCGCTTTATTCTGATTTCATCATCTACTGGTACTGGCTGACCACCACCACCAATACAACCACCAAAACAAGCCATTACTTCTACATAATCATAGGCTTTGGGATTGGCTTCTAGCTCCTCTAAAATTCGCTTGGCATTACTAATACCGTTGACTACTCCTACCTTCAAAGTCTTTTTTCCTATTTTAATATTGGCTTTTTTAAAACCCTTAATCCCCCTGACCTGTTTGAGTTGCAAATTTGGCATTGCTTTGCCGGTAGCCATGCGATAGGCTGCCCGTAAGGCTGATTCCATCACACCACCTGACGCTCCATAAATTACTGCTGCCCCACTGGAAGCATGAATCGGAGAGTTGGGTTTGACTGGTTTGATATTTTTAAAATCTATTTTCTTTTTTCTAAAAAGATAAGCCAGCTCACGAGTAGTCAGTATCTGGTCAACTGGCTTGATGCCATTTATCTTGACCTGACTTCTTTCTATCTCATATTTTTTGGCTACACAGGGCATCACACCTACTACTATAATATCCTTGGCTTTGAGTCCCATTTGTTTGGCCCAATATGTTTTGATAATACCGCCCATGATAAGTTGAGGACTGCGGACAGTGGTCAGATGAGGAATCATATCAGGACGAAAAAACTCTACATATTTTACCCAAGCCGGACAACAAGAAGTAAACATCGGTAGTGGCTTATCATTTTTTATTCTATCAAGTAATTCTTTGGCCTCTTCCATAGTGGTCATATCCGCTCCTACACATACATCAAAAACATGTTTAATCCCCAGTGCTTGAATAGCCGCTATCAATTTGCCAGTAACTACTGACCCATATGGCATACCAAATTCTTCTCCAATAGTAGAGCGTATTGACGGAGCAAACTGAAATACTACTGTTTTGCCTTTGAAATCAATATATTTATCTACATCTTCAAATTCGCCCACTCCTTCAAAAGCTCCCACTGGACAATGAGTCAGGCATTGCCCGCAATATATACAATCTTTAGAAATTTTAGCTGACGGCAAGACTTCATAAAACTTGCCTTTTTTCTTAAACTCCAAAAAATCTACACCTTCTTTTTTGCAAATTTCTACACACAGTCCGCAATCAATGCACTTGGAAGAATCAAATTCTATGGCTGGTCCGAATTTGTGGACTGGATAGCTTTTTTTTCTGTCAGGAAATCTGGTAATTTTTGCTTTGCTATCTTTAGCATATTTTTTTATATTGCAATCCTGAAAATACAGACAATCATTACATTCCTCACAATGTTCAGAAAAAACCAATTCTAAATTTACTTTTTTTGCCCGATAAATATTTTCTGAATCTGTAATAATTTTCATCCCTTCAGACACCGGAGTAGTACAAGAAGCCTGCAAACCCTTTTGCCCCTCTACTTCTACCATACACATACGACAAGATCCCTGAATTTTGACATCCGGATGATAACAGAGAGTAGTAATATGAATATTATTGCGTCTGGCCACATCCAAAATAGTCTCCCCTGCTTGGGCTGTATATTTTTTGCCGTTGATTGTTAAGTTTATATTTTTATTTTTCATAATAATTTTTTAACTGCCGACCTAAATGGCATAGCTACTGACTTGCCCAAGGCACAAAAACTAGTATTTTCCAAAACAAATAAAAGATCATCCAAAATCTGCTCATCAAATTTTCTGTCTCTGACCATTTGCATCAAACGATAGGTACCTTCACGACAGGGTGTACATTTGTCACAATTTTCATTCATAAAAAAATCCAACCAATTTCTCATAAGATCCCAAGGATCTGTTTGATTTTTGTCATAAACAACTATTGAACCACTCCCACCGGCCAGTTGTTTTGTTTCATTGGCCAAAAGTATTTCACCGCTGGCTCCACCGCCTACTTGTAAAAAAAATTCAAATTTTGGCCAGTTGCCAGTTTCCTGAAGTATTTTGGCTATTGGCCAGTTGATAGGTAATTCAAAAACTCCTTTATTTTTTACTTTGCCCAAGATAGTATAAAATCTATTTTTTTTGTATTTATCTTTGGCAATTTGAGATATATAATAAAAAGTCTCAATATTATTTATCAAAGTAGGCATACCAAAAATACCGGCCTGACCTGGATATGGTGGCCTCAGTCGTGGACGACGAATCTTTTTTTCTATCTCCTGACAAGCTGTTGTTTCTTCACCAGACAAATAACCACCTTTTTCTCGGACAACTGTAATCGGCAAATCACCAATCAATTTTTCCAATTTTCTTTTGTATTTTTTGAAATAATCTTTGCGTAAATAAATAAAAGCTTGACTGTTTTTGAAGACGCCCAAAGCAATCTTGATGCCGTCAATCAAATCCTCAGCATAATTTTCAATAATATAAGCGTCTTTCATGGTAGCCGGCTCTCCTTCACTACCATTGGCCAAAATATAAGTAATTTTACCTTTTGCTTCCAAAACAGTCTGCCATTTTATATAAGTGGGAAAATTAGCGCCACCTCTACCGCGTAAATCAGCTAATTGTAATTTTTCTATTATGTTTTTGTTTGCCATTTTACTCTTTAGAATTTTTTATAAAAAAAATACCACGTGTTTTATAAACCGTGCTAAAAAACTAATAAATTTTTATATATAATTTTATAAACACCTAAAAGAATAAATATATTATACAACATTTTAACAAAAAGTTCTACTACAACCTGCGAGGTTGACCCAAGCTCGCAGGTTGACAAAATAGTTTATTTATATTAAAAACTTTTTATAAAAAACCGTATCAAACACGGCTGAGTAAAATATTAAAGCAATTTAATTTTAAACATTCCTTGCCCACCTTGAGCAAATTTTCCTTCAGCAAAACTGAGAACCAAGGGATGACTTCTAAGTAAATCTTCAATTAATGGTTTTATGACCGGACCATTTTTGGAATGTATACCTACACCCGTAATAATAGCTATAGTCCTACATCCCTCAGACGCTGATTGATGAATAAATTTATCGGCCAAATCAACAATCTGCTGATTGGTCATTGGGCCACGATTATGAAAATCTAGCTCAGCCTGGGCATTATTAAAATGTTGATATTTGTTAGACATAAAAATAACTAATTAATTTTTATAATAAAATATCAAAGCCATTTTTATATCCTCATAAGGAATTTCTTCGCCCAAAGCTTCAAAAATAACTCTCAATTTTACAGTGCCATCCGCCAATAAATTATCTTTGTTATTTTCTGCTTCAATTTTTTTTGTTGTTTCAAAAATCCTGTCCAAAACTTTCTTTTTGGGCTTCAAATAATCCAGCTCAAAATCTGGCCAAAATTTGGAAATCTTTTTTATGTGATCTAAAACAGTATTTTCAGATATCCCTCTTTCTTTTGAAATTTCTATTATACTTTTCTTTTTGGCTAATAATTTTTTGGTAACT
This sequence comes from Patescibacteria group bacterium, assembly GCA_018819405.1. Classification (NCBI taxonomy): domain Bacteria; species Patescibacteria group bacterium. The sequence continues at coordinate 624,155 of JAHJQF010000001.1, read as the reverse complement.
TCCAAAGTTTTTTCTTTGGTTGATGTATTTATATTTTGTGATTTACTTTTAAATTTCTTTTTATTTTCTTTTATCTTGTCTTCCTGCACAGTGCCTTCATTTCTAATAATAAAATCTTTGAACATTTTTTCTTTATCTTTTTGAGAAAATTCAGCAAATTTTTTTTCGTATGAGTCTGATGCTTCTTTGATTTTTTTATCAACACTCAAAATAATTTTATCAACTTTGAGAGCCACATCATTGAGTCCCATGAGTCTCAAACCTTCAATAGATTTTATTCTGGATAAAGCTACATAACCTTGACCTGTTTCAAAAGTCTGCGACAAATCAATTTCGGCAGCATCTAGGGTCATGCCTTGCGATTTGTGGATAGTCAAAGCCCAAGCCAAACGCAAAGGAATCTGTCTAGCTATTGCCTTTATTTCTCCTTTGGCATTTTCTAATTTCCATTCTTCATGCTCTACTACAATTTTTCGGCCAGAAAAAATCCTAACTACAGGTAAGCCAGTGTTTTTATCAAAATCTATCACCTGACCCAAAGTGCCATTTATATAACCAGCTTCATAATTATTCTTAATAAAAATAACCAAAGCTTTCTTTTTGAGTACCAACTCTTCACTTACCAAAGAAGTGCTAAAAATTTTCTCTAGATCTTTTTTGGCCCCTTTATTTCTAGCCTGAAAAAATATATGCTGACCTGGCAACAAAGCTAATTCTTGTTCGTTTATTTTATCTACATCTCTATTGTGAGTATAAAGTTTGGTGACTTTAAAATCTACTTTTAATTCTTTTTTGTAAGAAGTCTTAAAAACTTCCATAGACTCTGGAGATACCTGACCTGAGCGAATTTCATCTAAAATATTTATCAGTGTCTCATCACTTTGTCTGAATTTTTCTGTAAGATAGCAAGATTTCAGGTCTGCTTCTCGCCAAGCATCTACCTGCCAAGCAAACCTCAAATCACTTGTACTTTTGCTAACTGGCGGTAATTGAAAAAAATCTCCCGACAATACCAATTGAACTCCCCCAAAAGCTTGGTGTAAATTTTTGAAATTACGCAAAATCTTATCCATAGATTTAAACAGCTCGGGCGATACCATTGATATTTCATCAATAATGAGAACTTTTAATTTTTTGAAACGATTGAACAGATATTCTTTTTGCATTAAAGAATCCAAAAAATAATCATCTATATTTTCTCTAATACCAACACCAAAAAAAGAATGAATAGTAATACCACCTATATGAGAAGCCGCTATACCTGTCGGTGCAGTAATAGCTAATTCTATATCTCTTTCTTTTAGATAATTTATATATTGATTCAAAAGATAAGTTTTGCCAGTTCCGGCTGAACCGGTCAAAAAAACATTAGCTCCTGATTTCAAAATTTCTAAGGCTGTCTCTTGTTTCATAATTTTATTTAAAAGTTTAATAAAAAAAGGCACATTGATGCCTGCAATTTATTATATTTAAATTATAACACAAGCTTAATGTTTCGTGTAGAATATTGATATTTATTAGCCATATTATCTTATGCAATAAAACCGCCCACTTGCTTTTCCCAAAGTTTTTTATACAAACCGCCTTTTTTATTGATCAACTCCTGATGAGTACCTTGTTCTACAATCTTACCTTTATCAAGGACAACTATCCTATCCATCTTCATAATAGTAGACAAACGATGAGCAATGACCATTACTGTTTTATCTTTCATCAAATTAGCCAGTGCGTCTTGAATCATTTCTTCGGATTCAGAGTCTAAAGATGAAGTAGCCTCATCAAGTACCAATATCGGCGCGTTTTTGAGAATAGCTCTGGCAATAGCTACACGCTGTCTTTCACCACCCGAAAGTTTGACCCCACGCTCGCCTACATATGTTTCATATTTTTCAGTAAAATTATCAATAAAAACATTAGCGTGGGCCAACTTAGCAGCTTTTTTAATTTCCTTATCACTAGCATTTGGTTTTCCGTAACGTATATTTTCTTTGAGTGTCCTATGAAACAACACCGGATCTTGATTGACCAAAGCTATATTTTGCCACAAAGACTCTTGTGTGACACCGATAATCTTTTGCTTATCAATCAAAATACCACCCCTATCAATATCATAATTTCTCAGCAACAAATTTACTAAAGTGGATTTGCCACTGCCCGATGGACCAATTAAGGCTATTTTTTCTTTAGGCTTAATATCTAGATTAAAATCAGAAATAATCTCCCGAGTTTTGTGGTAAGAAAAATCTACTTCTTGAAATTGTATTTGACCACCACTTACTTTGAGTGTTTTGGCACTCTTAATGTCTTGAATTTCGTGTGGAGTTTCCAATATTTCAGTCATCTCTTCTGCCTCAGCCATAGCTTCATAATATTTTCTAATAATACGGCCAAAATTCCAGAGCCTCATTATTATACTGATTAAATAAGTCTGAATTAAAACAAAATCTCCAATACTAATAATATTTTTTTGCCACAGAGAAATAGCATAATACATCACACCAATTTCCAAAGCAGTCATCAGTAATGTTTGGAAAGCTTCAAAATAATTGGCCAAATTCCAAGTAAATTGATGCATTTTTTGATACTCACTATTTACATCTTTGAAGCGCTTTCTTTCTCTACTATAAGCACTAAACAATCTGACATTAAGATGATTGCTAATAGTATCGGCCAATACTCCAGTAACCTTGGAGTTGAGACTAGCCCTTTCTACATCGTATTTTAATTTATATAAAGAAAAATAATAATTAATCAACATATAAATTATAGTCCAAGTCAAAATACCAAGGCCTAACCATATATTTCTTTTGCCCAGCACTATAATAATCAAAGATATATTTACCAAAATTGGCAAAAAATCCCAAAATATTAAATCAGTGATAACCTCAAAAGCCCTAGAAAATCTATTTACTTTTTTGACGAGCGATCCTACAAAACTATTATTAAAAAAAGAAATGGAATGTTTGTGTAAATATGCAAAAGAAGAATTGGATATATCGGCCATAGCATGAGTCTGAAAATAAGTGGTCAAAAAAGTAGAGACCCTCCAAAAAAACCAACTTATCATATACACAGCTAGTACCTTCATCAGAATGATTTTGAGCATTGGTACTTTATCAATACTATCTCCTGAACTACTCAAAATATCAAAAAAATCTTTATACAAAAGTGGCCCAATAATATTGCCAATTGAAGCGAGTGTAATAGATGACAAAATGAATAAAACCTGCCATTTATACTTTAGCAAGTGTTCCCAAAAAATTTTAAATGTTTGTTTTGTCAAATACTGCATAAGTTTTATAATTATAGCACACTTTTATTGAGCTGAGCTCGGTGGCTCCGGGGGCAGGACTCGAACCTGCGATATCCACGTTAACAGCGTGGCGTTGTACCAACTCAACTACCCCGGAAAGCGATAAAAAAATCGGCCTTCTGTGACCGACAACTTTGAGATATTTTCTTTTTTAAATCAATATATAAAAAGTCCCCGGTCACAACAATCGGTTAGCGTTATTTACATTATTTAAGACTTTTCCAAACATAAATTCTTTTAAATTTATTAGTATTAATTATATTTAACCAAATATTAGCCAATCTGTCAAATCAGAATAAAAAAATATCCCCGTCGGAAGTGTTTGGCACTTCCGACGGGGACTTGTCATCAGGAGTCCTTGTCGTTCTCCTTTTCCTTGCGCTTGGCCGCGCGGTTGCGACGAATCTTGCGCTTGGTGTTCTTCTTGCGTTTGACGGCCGATTCGCCATCAGTCTTGGTGCTGTCGCTGGCCTTGTCCCCGGCCAAAATCTGACGATGATTTTGTCCGAAAGTAGGCAGATAGCGCGCAACCTGACTAATGCCTTCATCAGTCAGCTGAGTATCGCCCTCCTCGTTGAGATCCAGCTCCGCCACCGCCAGGACAGCCTCATTGTGCTGCTGATCACTCAAATATCTGACCAGCATCAACATCTTGAGTCTATCCTTGGAGGTGAGCCGACGCTCTCCTCGGAAAAGCTCTCCAAGATCATTCAGATTGCAGCCCATGCGCTGAGCCACCTGTCCGAGACTGATCTTGTCCTGGATAACAGACTCAATCAGACTACGGGCGTAGTCCGGCAGCATGCTGATTTCGTGGGACACATATCCTTTGAAATACATGAAGTACTGCAGAGCCAGCCAGTGGAAGAGCCCGGGTTCGGCCTTCAGGCTAAACCAACGACGGACAGATCGCTTGCTGACCCTGGTGCGATCAGCCAAATCCATGATCAAGGCCTTGCGGCTACCAGTCTTCTCGGCTTGCCTGATCATGCGTCGCAGGCAACAGCGACTTGGTCCGGAGTAGATCACGACCTCCGGCAAGAGACGAAAATCGTAGACAAAAGTCGGTGATAAATGACGACTACCGTAGCCGCCAACCAGAGAACAAGCTTCCTGCTCATCCAGAGACAACTTACTCAGGTGAGCATTGATCCGCTTATCTTGAGCCATTGCAACAACTCCTTTGTTCAGTGTACTACTTGCTTCCTCCGTGAATTATCCTCATAATTCCGGAAACTAAAAAACATATATGTTTAACATAAATATATATATTTGTCAATAAATTAAGTTATTTTGAAAACTTTCTATTATATTTGATAAATATGAACTTTGATATTTCTATTAAAACTATCAAAAATAAGATAGATAAAATAATAACCTGCCACTCATAAAAGCCTATTGGTTTTGTCCTTAAAAACTTATTAAAAAAAGGAAGATAAACAGCTGCCAATTGAGTAATCAGTCCTATGAAAACAGCTCCATTTAAATATTTATTATTAAAAGGATGAGACCTAAAAATATTATTTTCCAGGCTCTTAATAGAAAATACATAGCACAAAGTACTAATTGCCAAAAAAGTAAAAGTAACTGTCCTAGCTAAATCCTCATCATGTGTATTTTGAGAAATAAACCAAAATATCAACAAGCTAGCACTACCAGTCAAAAAACTGATCATCATAATAATAAATTTGCTTTCAAAATCTAATAAAGAGCTGCCTCTATCCGGTTTTTTGTTCATGATTTCCTCTTCTTCCGGCTCCATGGTTAAAGCCAGAGCTGGAAAACCATCGTCAACCAAGTTTACCCACAATATCTGAGCAGCCAAAATAGGCAAAGGCATACCCAATATAAAACTACCGGTAATTAATATAACCTCTGAAAATGCATCTGACAAAAGATATAATATAAGTTTTTTGAGATTTGAAAAAATAACTCTACCCTGTTTGACTGCCATTACTATGGTGGAAAAATTATTATCCAAAAGCACTAAATCCGCGGTTTCTTTGGCTATATCAGAACCGCTTGATACAGCCACACCTGTATCAGCTGCCTTAAGAGCTGGCGCATCGTTGACTCCGTCGCCAGTCATAGAAACTACCTCACCTTTACTCTGCCAGGCTTTGATAATCCTCAATTTATCAGCTGGAGTGACCCTAGCATAAAGTTTGATATCTCTAATTCTTTTGCTTAATTCTCCATCCGTCATTTGAAGTAGCTCGTCACCTGTGACAATACTATTATCGCTGACTGGTAATCCGAGTTCCTTGGCAATACTTTTGGCTGTAAATTTGTTGTCACCAGTAATTATCACCGTATTAATACCAGCCGCCAAAGTTTTTTGTAAAGTTTCTTTGGCCTCGGGCCTCAGTGGATCAGACAGACCCCAAATACCTACAAAAATAAAATTATTAGGATTATCTTTACATTTTTCAAAATCTTTAAAATCCTTAGGTACCAATCTATATGCTCCAGCCAAAACCCTAAGCCCCTCTTTGCTCAAATTCTGCCAATCTTCATCAAAACGCTTCTTTAGCGAACTTGAAATTTTGGTAACTTTTTTATCATTTTGATAAAAATCTGAAAAAGACAATATCTTTTCCGGTGCTCCTTTGATAAATATGATATCACGCTTAGTATCAAAATGATGACGGGTAATCATAAACTTTCTACCAGAATCAAAAGGTATTTCTTGAACTCGCGGATGCTCTTTGCTCAAATTTCTGACATTACTATTGTTTGCACTAAATATAATTAACGCTTTTTCAGTTGGACTGCCAATAATAGACCAATCGTCAGCTGCCTGATCTATATTTTGTATTGAGCTATCATTACACAAAAAAGAAATTTTTTCCAAAATATCAATTTCAGTTTTTGAGAGAATATCTTTTAATGAGCCGGTAGACAAATCAAAACGGTGGCTGCTGGTAATTATACTAGTCACTCTCATTTCGCCTTCGGTTAGGGTGCCAGTTTTATCTGTACAAATCACAGTCGTTGATCCCAGTGTCTCAGCTGAAATCAGACGCCTGACCAAACCATTGTGTTTTAGGATTCTCTGCATACCTACAGTTAGAATCATAGTCATACCTATTATCAATCCTTCTGGAATTGCCGATACGGCCACGGCTACCGCCAATGTAAACATATGAGACCATTCCTGACCTTTTAATATCCCAAAAATAAACAAAAAAATAGCAATAACAACTATTATTTTGGTAATACTTCTGGCAAAATTGTCTAATCTTTCCTGTAAAGGTGTTTTTTCATCCTCTGTTTCTTTCAACAACACAGTAATCTTGCCCATTTCAGTAGTAAAACCAGTATTTACTACCACTGCCTTAGCCCTACCTTCAACGACCAAGGTCCCCATAAAAACCATATTTGTCCTCTCGGCCAATACAGTACCTATATCAATAGAGTTCAATTTTTTTTTCACCGGCCAAGATTCTCCGGTAAGAGTAGCCTCATCTACCTCCAAATCATTTGCTAAAATCAAACGTGCATCAGCTGGCACACGGTTACCTGATTCAAGAATTATAATATCCCCCACTACAATATTATGAGATTCTATTTTTAGCTCCTGCCCATCTCTAAAAACTATTGTTTCTTGCTTGACCACTTCATTTAATTTTTCCAATGATTTATTGGCTTTGAATTCTTGAATAAAACCAACAATAACATTTATGATAACCGCCAAAAAAATAACATACGAATCTATATATTCACCAAAAAACAAAGAAATAAATCCCGCTATTATCAAAACATAAACTAAAGCACTTTTAAATTGTGAGAAAAATAAAGCCCCAGCAGAAAAATGCTTGGATTTTGCCAATAAATTAAAACCATATTTTGTTAGACGTTTTTTTGCTTCTTGGGAACTCAAGCCCTTTTCACTAGAGTCTAGATTTTTCAAAACTTGGGCTGAACTCAAACTATGCCAAGCTATTTCTTTTTCAGACATGCCTATATTATAACATAAATATAGACAAATAATAAATATGACCACGCTTGAATTTTATTGAAATTACCCTGTTAAATAAATTCAAGTTTTGATATAATAAATTCAAATAATAGAAGAATATAATAAGCTAAAAAACTAATAAACAAAATAAGAAGAAATTTGAATTTAATATTTAAGTATGCTTAAATATTATTTAACAGGGTAAACATATGACTGCCTTAGAACAGATAAAAGAAAATATAAAAGAAAATGTCCGGTCAATATTATCTATAGAATTGGATGATTTTGATTTGGATTTACCGCCCGAAGACAAACTAGGTGATTATGCCTTTGCTTGTTTTGAGCTGGCCACTAAAAGCAAAAAAAAACCAAATGACATAGCTAGTCAACTAGCCAAATCATTTGTTAAAAATGAATTAATAAAAGAAATAAAAAACATTGGTCCGTATCTCAATATTTTTGTAAACCGACATTTTGTCAAAAAATCACTGGAAGAAATAGCTGACAATAAAAAATTTGGGCAAAACAAAATCGGAAAAGGCCAAAAAGTACTGATAGAATTTTCTGGACCAAACACCAACAAGCCTCAACATGTCGGACATGTCAGAAATGCCTGTATTGGCCAAAGCCTAATAAGTATATTCAAAGCTAATGGCTACAAAACTATTGCTGTAAATATTATAAATGACCGAGGTATACATATAGTAAAAAGCATGTTGGCCTGGCAAGAATTTGCAGATGGTGAAACACCTGAAACGAGCAATATGAAAGGCGACCACCTAGTGGGAAAATATTATGTAAAATTCGGCCAAGTTTTAAAAGAAGAACAAGACAAATATTTTAAGAAAAAAAATATTGATTTGGCTAAACTACCAAATCTAGAGAGAAAAAAAGCTGAAGAAGAATTTTTGAATCATTCCCAGTGGATGAAAAAAGCTCATGCTATGCTGATTGCTTGGGAAAACAATGACCCAGATGTCAGACGCTTGTGGAAAATGATGAATGATTGGGTTTATATTGGCTATGAAGAAACCTACAAAAATCTAGGTGTAGAGTTTGACCATCTGGATTTTGAAAGTGATACTTATCTTTTGGGCAAACAAATTGTTGGAGAGGGCCTAAAGAAAAATACCTTTTACAAAAAAGATGACGGTTCTGTTTGGATTGATTTGACCAAAAAAGGACTGGACGAAAAAATCCTCCTAAGAGCTGACGGTACTTCTGTATATTTAACTCAAGATTTGGGTACAGCCGTCAAAAGATATAAAAAATTCAAATTTGACCAGGGTATTTATGTAGTTGCCAATGAGCAAGACTACCATTTTAAGATATTATTTTTGACCTTGGAAAAATTGGGTTATAAATGGGCTGATAATCTTTATCATCTTTCCTATGGCATGGTATCTCTACCTGGCGGCAAAATAAAATCCCGCGAAGGCAAGACAGCTGATGCTGATGATTTGATGGCTACTATGACTGATGTTGCTAAAGAAGTAATGAACAAAGCTGAAAAAAAAGTTGAAACCAGCGATGATCAAAAACAAAATATTGCTAAAATTGTAGGCTTGGGAGCACTCAAATTTTTTATGCTTTCTGCCAATCCGCAAAAGAATATAGTATTTAAACCAAGTGAATCTATTTCTTTTGACGGTTACACTGGTACTTTTATACAATACACCCATGCTAGAATTTCTAGTATTCTAAAAAAATCCGGACAAATAAAAAAAATAAAGAACCTCGAAACCAGTCATTTTAATACTGAAGAAAAAAAACTGGTCAAAACTATCTTACAATTTCCTCATATCACTTTAAAAAGTGCCAAAGAATATAATCCCAGTCTGATCAATCAATATCTTTTTGAATTAGCCAAAAGTTATAATAATTTTTATCAGCATCACTCTGTCTTAAATGCCGAAGATGATAATACTAAACAAATTAGGCTAAATATTTCTCTATTAACCCAAGAGACCTTGGCTAAAGGCCTAAAGTTATTGGGAATTGAAGCACCTGAGCAAATGTAGATATTGACAAAACAGCCAAAATACCATATACTAAGCCTCGTAATTTTGCTTTTGCGCCTATAAGCTCCCCGCTACGCTAAAGCTACGGGGCAGGCAGCCTTCCAGGCTTCGCTAATTAGCGATATTAGGCTCTCTAGTATTTATTTACAATCAATTTCAATTTTCATACGCGCCTATAGCTCAGCCTGGTAGAGCAGCTGCCTTTTAAGCAGACGGTCGTAGGTTCGAATCCTACTGGGCGCACCACTTATAATATCAGCCAATCGGCTGTTTTTTTATTTACCCCGCACTGAGCTGACTCAAGGTGTTTATAAATTGTCAATAAATAAGCCTTGAAAAATAAGCCCAGATAAGGTAAGCTGATTTTACAAGTAAAAAAGCATGACCAAAATTCCCCCGCAAAATCTAGAAGCTGAATCCTCACTTTTAGGAGCCTTACTCCTAGATAAAGAGGCCGTCATAAAAGTTGGTGATACTTTGCGTCCTACTGATTTTTATAAAGATGGTAATGGTCTGATATATCAGGCTATTTTGGATTTATTTGAAAAACATGACCCAATTGATATCTTGTCGGTTGGTAACCGCTTGGATGAAAAAAAACAACTGGAGAGTATTGGTGGTAAAGCCTATCTGGCCGAGCTGACTGCTTCAGTGCCCAACTCTTCTCATGTAGAATCATACGCCGATATTATACAAAAGAAATCCACTCTGCGTCGCCTAGAACAAGCCGCGGCAGAAATATCTGAATTTAGTTTTTCTCAAGACGAAGATGTAGCCAAATTGCTGGACAAAGCTGAGCAAAAACTTTTTGCTATTTCTCAAGAATCTCTCAAAAAAAACTTTATACCAATCAAAAATATTTTGACCGATACTTTCAATCGTATTGATGAACTACACAAATCCGGCGGCAAAGGTACTAGAGGTGTCCCGACTGGCTTCCGTGATTTGGACAACAAACTATCTGGTTTTCAAAATTCTGATCTGATAATACTAGCTGCTAGGCCATCACTGGGAAAAACTACTCTGGCTCTAGATTTGGTCCGAAATGTAGCTATCAGAGCCAGAGTGCCTGTCGGTATATTTTCACTGGAAATGAGTAAAGAACAACTAGTGGACAGACTGCTATCTGCTGAAGCTGAGGTAGATCTTTGGAAAATGCGTACCGGCAAATTGTCCGACAGAGAAGAAGATGATGATTTCCCTCGTATTGGTCGAGCCATGGGCATACTATCTGAAGCGCCAATATTTATTGACGATTCTCCAAATGCCAATGTTATGGAAATACGTACCAAGGCTCGCCGTCTAAAAATGGAACACAATCTAGGTTTTTTGGTGATTGACTATCTACAACTTATGGAAGGTAGTACCAAGACTGAAAATCGTGTCCAAGAAATATCAGCTATCTCTCGTTCTTTGAAACAAATTGCCCGTGAACTTGATATTCCGGTACTTGCCTTGTCACAGCTATCTCGTGCGGTAGAAGCTAGATCACCAGCTATACCAAAACTAGCTGACCTAAGAGAATCAGGGTCTATTGAGCAGGATGCTGATATCGTAATGTTTATCTACAGAAAAGCCAAAGATAAATCCCGTGAGTGTCCGGAGGAAGAACGACACATCGCTGAGATTCATATTGATAAGCATAGAAATGGTCCAACTGGTATGAGCAGACTATTTTTTGATGAAAACAAAGTCTCCTTCAAAAATCTAGATACAGAATATCAAGGAGCTGATATATCTACTCCTAGTGGCGATGAAATACCAGTCCCAAATTTTGACAACAAATCACCTTCCCACAAACAAAATGACCAGCAATCTGATATGGGCTGGCAGAACATACCATAATTAATTATAAAGACTATTTGTCATTTTCGGACTTGCTCCGGAAATCCAGCAAAATTTGCTAGATTCCCGAACTAGTCGGGAATAAAAAAATAAATAAAATTTTAATATTAAAATTAAATTCATGTTTAACAAACTAAAACAATACAACGACCTAAGAAAACAGGCTAGCACTCTAAAAAGTGCCATGGCTCAAGAAACAGTCGAAGTGGAAAATCGCGCTGTAAAATTAACCATGGATGGTAATCAGGATATTAAATCTTTGGATATCAAAGAAGAGTATCTAAGTAAAGATAAAAAATCAGAGCTGGAAAAAGAAATTATCAATGCCATCTCCGATGCTATCAAAAAAGTCCAAAGAAAAATGGCTATGAAAATGCAAGAAATGGGTGGCCTAGACAGCCTATTAAAATAATTTCATGCAACATTTGCCCGATTTTATCCAAAAGCTTATTGCTGAATTTGACAAACTGCCTGGTATTGGACCAAAAACTTCCACCAGGTTAGTTTTTAATCTACTCCATAGAAAAGATGATATCAAAGAAATGGCTGATGCCTTATATCAGGCTTATCAAAATATAAATTTATGCCCCGAGTGCCAAAATCTGACTGATGACGGCTTGTGTAATATTTGTGCCAATCCCCAAAGAGACAAAACTCTTATCTGTGTGGTGGGTGGTAATCAAGATCTCGAAGCTATAGAAAAAACCGGAGAATTCCCTGGAGTATATCATTTACTAAACGGATTATTAAGTCCTTTAGAAGGTATTACTCCTGAAAAAATAAAAATAAAGGAGCTTTTGGATCGTATTAAAAAAAATAGCGTCAAAGAGATAATCCTAGCACTTGATCAAAGTATGGAAGGAGAAGCTACAACTATATATTTGTCCCGATTATTGACTGACCACCCTGTCACTATCAGCCAGCTGGCCCGAGGCATACCAATGGGTGCTAATATAGAATATACCGATGAAGTGACTCTATCCTCGGCTCTAAAAAATAGAAAAAATATCTAAACAAAAAACCCCGCGAGCGCGGGGTTTTTATTAAACTACTATATTATCAATCTTGACTTCGCTTCTTTGGTGGCGATGACCAATTACTCTTTTGTATCTGGTCTTATTTTTATATTTAGTAACATCTACTTTTTTATCTTTGAGATTTTTGAGCAGTGTAGCTTCTACCTTAGCTTTGGCTATCATTGGCTTTCCCAAAGTAATCTGATCTTTATCAACTAAAGCTAAAATTTGATCAAAAACTACTGGTTTACCGACTTCGGCGTTGGGTAATTTTTCAATCTTAAGGACATCTCCTTTGGCTACTAAATATTGTTTTCCACCTGTTTTTATTATTGCTTTCATAATACTGACATAATTTTAAAACAATAAGATAATAGCAATAATTAGTATAATTGTCAACTATTATTGGGTCTAAGTCTATAAAATTGACAAAAAAGATAAAAGATGCTATAATTATATGATTGCTCAAAGCAAGTTCGTTTCCAAAGAAGTGCTCAAAAAGCACTCACATATACAGACAATTCGCTAGTCAAGTCACTGACACCCGACGAAAGGACGCGTCATGAAACTGTTCGCCACCATCCTCCTCCTGCTGGTTGCCATCTCGACCGTGGGTTGCTCCAAGAGCGACATCACCAAGCCCGAGAAGGTGACCATCAAACTCAAGGACAACCCCTACTCGGAGGTTCCCGAGCCCCCCAAGACGGAGCTCAAGGACCTGCGCCATGTGGTCTTCCACTTCAAACCCCAGGGTGACAAGCCCAACTTCGTCGAAGACATCGTGACCGCAAGCTCGGTCAACGAGCTCATCCGGCAGAAAGCGACCCTGTACCTCAACGGCGGTGTCGACCCCGACACCGGCGAACAGCTCCGCGAGCTCGTTCGTATCCGCGTCGGTGTACCGACGATAGTCCAGGACATTTCCAACCCCAAGATCGAACGCCTCGACTGGGCCTACACCAAGTACTGGAACAAGGAAGGGCACTAGCCCTATGTCTGTTGTTTCCGCCGCGCGTTGCATGCAACGCGCGGCGGTTTTCTTTTTGGCTACAAAAAAACAGGCTTTTATAAAAACCTGGCTAGCTCCTATACCTGGAATTCCATCAACAACAAACCCAACAAAATATATAAAAAATTATTTGAAAAATATTTTATTTAACCAACTTTCATTCTTTATCTTTACATAATATAAAATTATAAAAAAAGAAACAACGGCTGTAATAAACATAAAAGCTATCAAAACACGAAAGCCAAAAAAACTCGCTATAATACCACCCAAAATAGCGGCTATGCTATTAGCTATGTCTTGTATACCTTCAAAAATTCCCCAAGAATAGGACTTACTTTTTCTATTAATACTATCATCTAACTCAGCATCAAAGGCTGGATTAGCTATGGCATTTCCAAGAGCCACCACAATCTGGATTCCAAACAATGTATAAATATTAGAAATAAAAAAATATCCCCCTATGCCAATAACCCACAACAACCAACCATATACCATGAGTTTGATACGATGTTTTTGGCCCCAATCTGAACGATGAATTAAAATAGTTGTTAACCCAGAAACAAATAAAAATATAGAAATTGCGCCCGAAGCTTCTAAAATATCTCCACCTATCCTTTGCACAAATATAGCATAAATAGGCATTAATACTCCTTCTGAAAAAGTAGCAATACCATAAGAAGCTATAAGTAGTTTATGAAAATTATATAATTTCATATTAGTATTATAATTATAACAAAAAAATATCTATTTGGACAATTATATTATTAAATATTTTGATTATTTTTATTCTACTAATATATTATCAAGGCATAGCTAATATCTCAAATTTAACAAAAACAACTTGAGCAAGTTGTTTTCTAACATAAGCATATAATAATAAAAATTTATAAAGCTAAATAGAGTAAAATGGTGGGCATGGAGGGACTCGAACCTTCGACCCCTACAATGTGAATGTAGTGCTCTAACCAACTGAGCTACATGCCCCCGCTAACTAGCTGCCTGTCCCGAACGAAGTCCTCGAGTAGAATCGAGAGGGTCTAGTCAAAGGAAGTCATGCGACCGCATATATGAGCTGCCCTTCGACTTCGCTCAGGACATTCAATATAAGTTATTTAATTTGTTTTTCTGATCGGAGACCATGAGTGGAGTTCTGCAAAGCAGAACGGAATCGAATGGTGACCCCACGGAGAATCGAACTCCGGTTGTCAGGATGAGAACCTGATGTCCTAGCCGCTAGACGATGGGGCCTGGTAATGTCCTAGCCGCTAGACAATGGGCTATAGACGAAACTATTTTTAACAAAAATAAACAAACTAGTCAAGTTTACTTAATTACTTTGGCAACCAAAAGTTCGCCTGCTAGCCATGGTCTGGCCATAATTTCATAAACCACTTGCTCCATTTTTGAACCACGTGAGCCTTTTATTAATACCACATCATTTTCCTGCAATCTTTCCTGCAAAAATACACCTGCCTCCATAGTATAGGGGAAATGATATATTTTATCTTCTTCCATACCAGCTTGTCTAGCACCACGAGCAATATCTCTTGACCTCTCCCCTATTACAAAAAGATAATCAATTCCTAATCGGACAAGCTCCCGCCCTACTTCCTGATGCCCCTGTTCAGACAAAGCTCCTAATTCTAACATATCTCCAAATACAGCAATTTTACGGCCAGCAATTGGCATTTCAGCCAAAATATCTAACGCTACTTTAGAAGATTGTGGCGAGGCATTATATGTATCATCTATTATCCAAGTATTTTTTACACCCTTTATCAAATTTGTTCTACCTCTGGCCGGACGATAATCTAGAAGACGTTTACCAATTTCTACCAGATTGAGCCCCATTGATAAACCAACGGCTGCTCCGATTGCTGAGGCTTGAGCGTGCTGCCAACCCAAAACATCGGGCAAAAACATCGGCACTTCCGAACCTTGATGAGCTAGCTTAAAAACTGTACCATACTCATCCCCTTTTTTGGTAATTTTGACATCAGACAATCTGACATCCGCCCCTTCTTTCATACCAAAAGTCTTTAACTGAGTCTTGCAGCTTGAAATAACTGCTTTTAGATTTGAGTCATCATTATTTAAAATAGCCCATGAATCTTCCCCCAAACCTTTAAGAATCTGACTCTTTTCATGAATAATATTTTTTATACTTTTAAATTTTTCTAAATGACTTGGGCCAATGGCTGTAATCACACCAATTGATGGCCGGGCAATAGAAGTAAGATAAGTTATATCCCTTGGTTTATCCGCTCCCATTTCCAAAATCAATACTTGAGGATATTTTTTATCCTTTATCAAAACTAATTTTAAAGCTAAAAAGAAATACCAAACCCATAAAAAAAGATTTTTACCTGGACTTTTGTCAAAACCAAAGATAGTAAGTGGTGTACCTATCTCATTGTTAAAATTTTTGCCGTTTCTGCGCACATTAAAATGACCATCTAAAACCGAAAAAATTGCTTCTTTAGCGGAAGTTTTGCCCACTGATCCAGTCACACCAATAATTTTTGGTTTATATTTGGCCAGTACCATTTTGGCCAAAATTTTAAGTTTAAAATATAATATTTTTTTCATTCTCTATTATTTATCTAGTTGGAGCTATTTGATAATATTCTAACAGAAATTTGGCAATTTCACCAAATAATGGGGCTGTGGTATCGGCTGCAAAATTAGCAGCACTGGGAAAGTCTAACTTGGTAATCATAGTAAATTTTGGATTATCATTGGGAGCAAAACCAACAAAAGTATGAATAAATTTATCAGCATAATACCTTCCGGTATCCGGATTAGCCACTTGAGCAGTGCCGGTTTTGCCAGCTACGTAATAGCCATTTACTCCTGCTTTGGTAGCATGACCATTATCTACTACATTAACCATCATAGCTGACAGCTGGGTAGCGGTAGATGTATCTATCACCTGACGTAATATTTTGGGAGAAAAAATATTTTCTTTGCCATTTGGATAAATAATCTTAGACACAATATATGGTTTTACCAAATTACCACGATTGGCTATGACATTTATAGCACTCAACATCTGCATTGGTGAGACTGTAATACCTTGCCCATAAGAAGCCGTAGCTTTAAATATATCACCACTTTTGGCCAAAGATGAAATATTGCCGTCTGAGTCCTGACTAATCATCAAACTGGTTTTTTCACCAAAACCAAATTTTTTCATATAGTCTTCAAATATCTTATTGTTGATGTCTTTGGTGGCAAATATAATACCGGTGTTTAATGACAAGGCCAAAACATCTTTCATATCCACCACACCGTGAGCCTTGAGATCTGAATTTCTAATAATCTGACCACCCGCAAATTTTATTTCACCCTCATCTTCAAACAAAGTATTTGGCGTGACTTTGCCCTGATCAATCGCAATGGACATACTAACAGCTTTCATGACCGAACCAGGTTCATAACTATCATAAACAGCTAGATTATTAAAAACATGGCCGTTATCTATATCACTATAATTGTTTGGGTCAAAACTAGGATAATTACACATTGCCCTGATTGCACCACTTTTAGTATCCATAACAATGACCGTGCCTGATTTGGCTTCATACCTAGCTACTGCTTTTTCTAGAGATTTACAAGCAGCATATTGAACTGTACGATCTATAGTCAAAACAATATCAGCTCCATTTTCAACCTCCTTACCGCTACTTTCCGCCAATAGCCTACCAGCTAAGTCAGTTTCACCAACTATCTGTCCAGTAAGACCAGCTAGTTCGTTTTCAAAATAGGCTTCCAATCCATATTTTCCCACTCTTTCCAAACCATCATCATTATAACCTAAAAATCCCAAAATATGGGCTCCCAATTCTTTGTCTGGATAATAGCGCAAAACATTTTTTATAAAATTTACTCCCAGCTCTTCTAAACTATCTATTTTCTCATCCTCATTTTTACTTTTATTGATATCAAATCTAAGTTCTTCAAATTTTTCTTTCAAAGTATCTACTTTTTCTCTAGGTACTTCTCTGGCAATTAATTCATAAAATCTATTATCTTTTTTTACCTTACCTAGTATTTTGGATTTGGCTTCATCATCTAACTCCAATACTTCAGCAAAAATGTCTGTTACATTTTGTGGGCGGATTATTTTGCTAGGATCTACACTAATCTCATAATATACAGTATTGACCGCCAAAGGATAAAACTCATCTCCGTCCTGTTCACTGGCAATAGCAAAAATTCTACCTCTTTCTGGTTTGACATCTTTTATTATAGAACGCTGAGCCAAGCCCGCCTGAAAATATTGTTTATTTTGCAATATTTGGACATAAAACAATCGGACAGAAATAATAGCCACCAACAAAAAAATAGCCCACTCTAGGGCATTTATTCTAAAAGCAGAGATCTGATGATTTTTAGATCTAAATATGTTCATAATTTACCAGAGCATTAGCTATTTCAAAGCCACTCTATCAGCATTAGCGGCCAAGTAATAAATGTCCTCTGCCTGTATCTTTACCAAATTTAGCCTTTGACTCTCTTCTTCAATTCTACCGGTTGTCTGAAGCTCGCTGATTGAAGCATTTAAAAGCCTCAATTCATCTTCTAGAGCCTTGATTTCTTTACTTAGATCTGTCCTTTCTAGATTCTGACTATTGGCATAATTGGTAGAAATCAGCATAGTCATTAGCATACCCACCAAAAGTACTACCGTAAAGGCATTAATCTTTTTGATAGTCTGCCAAATGTTCGTTATTTTTGTTTTTGTTTTTGTTTTCATCCCGTTAGAAATTATAGTGAAATTTATTTTTATTATTTTACTTATATATCCCCGTTATGACTTTGTGAATTTCTAACGGGATTCATCGCTATTTTATATATCAAATTTTTTCTATTACTCTTAGTATAGCGCTACGACTACGAGGATTAGCTTTTATCTCCTCCGAGCTTGGCTTGATGCCCTTTTTGGTAATTATCTTGACCCGTGGTTTTTGATTGCATCTACATATAGGTGATTCCGGAGGACAAATACAGCCTCTGGCCAAATCTTTAAAGTAATTTTTGACTATTCTATCCTCCAAAGAGTGAAAACTAATGACCGCTAATCTTCCAGCTGGTTGTAATACTGAGAAGGCCTGAGGTAAGGTCTTTTGGAGACTGCCCAACTCATCATTAACGGCAATGCGAAGAGCTTGAAAAATTTTAGTAGCTGGATGTATACGATATTTTTGTAAATTAGTTTGTTTTTGCTCCGAGCTATACTTGGAGCTTATATTCAATATCCGGAGTATGGCGACGACAAGCATGGAAGTTTTTATGGCTTTTTGTTTTTGTTTATCCAAGTTTTTTCGCCAAGTCACAATGTTCCTGGCCAGCCTTTTGGGCTGATAAACTTCGCCATACTCTCGGAATATTTTAAAAAGTTGGTCCTCATTATAATTAAGGATAATATCAGATGCCGTCAAAGCCTGACCAGTTGGGTCAAAGCGCATGTCCAGTGGTCCATGGTCTTTAAAAGAGAATCCCCTATCCGCTTTATCCAACTGATCAGATGACAGCCCCAGGTCAAGTACTATACCTGAGATATCTAATTGGTGTTTTTTTACTTCTTCTTCTAAATGAACAAAATTCTTATTTACTATAATTAGTCTGTCTTTGAATTTTTTTAATCTTTCTTTACTGGCTCTAATGGCTCTACTATCTAGCTCAAAAGCTATCAATTTGCCCTTTGGCCCAATTTTTTCTAGTATCATGAAGCTGTGTCCGCCTCCGCCTAAAGTACAATCTACAAAATTCTGATTACTTTTTGGCTCCAGATAATCTATGACTTCTTTAGCTAGCACACCTTTGTGCTGATACTCATCTGGCATATTAAATTCCTAAGTCAACCAAGCCTTCGGCAATTTCATTAGAGTCTTTTTCAGAAACCTGCTGATACTTGCTCCACAGTTTTTCATCCCAAACTTCCAGCCTGTTATACAAACCAGCAATGACAACTTTTTTATTTAAAGTGGCAAATTGCTTGAGATAATCAGGTAGCATTACCCTGCCTTGGGCATCTAACTTCACATCCATAGCGCCAGCCAACATCATACGGGAAAAGGCACGTGATTTGGCCTGAGAAAAAGGCAAATTAGCCAACTTATCCGCTAATTTTTTCCATTCTTTGGCAGTATAAATAAAAAGACAGCTATCCAAACCTTTGGTAATAACTGCTCCTTCTTTAAAAAGCGCACGAAACTTGGCTGGCATTGCCAAGCGATTTTTGTCGTCCAAATTGTATTTATACTCACCAATAAACATAAGTTTCAAACTTATCCACAGGGATTGTTGTTAATTCCCCATTTTTTCCCACTTTTTTAATACGTAACTACATTATACCCCACCATTAGCCAAAATGTCAATCAAACAAATAAGATACTTATCCACACCACAAAACAACCTAAGTCAATTTTTGTGTATAACTAAAACATAAAACACTACTTTCTTTCAAGTAGTGTTTTTATTGATAAATTTAGTAATTTATTTGGCTATTTTGTACTTTGGCTGTTTTTTACTCAAAGTAATTTCGGCCTGTCTCCTATACTCTACTTTAATGGGTTTAAATTTTTTTATCTTGGCAATTTCACGGCTAGATTTATTAATGATTTGCTCTTTATCTTCATTAAAATAAAATTTGCCTAAAGTCGGCAAATCAAAGCTCCAAGCTAAAGTATTTAAGGTAGTCGTAAATACTTTGAGCTGAGTAAGACTAGCATCTTTGACTAGCATAATCAAAGCATCTATTTTTTTAAAATTAACTTTCAATTTATCCAACTCCAAAAGCAAATTATCCTGCCCTGGCAACATTTCAAAATCCCGGACCTTGTCTCCCAAAATCCAGGAAGCTTTGTTTCTATCTTCTACAAAGAGTATCAACAACATAAATTACTTTGGTTGGCACCAACTATAACCGCCCTCACAGTCCAAATTTTTTACTACATATCCTTCAGCACAAGCCCCATTATCTGATAATTCAAAACTACCTTCAGTAATAACCTCAACCGATCTCAGACAACAACCATCATCTCCGCCTGAAGTACAGTTGAGCATCAGGATATCTACTCTCTCCTTTGGCACTTCAAAAGGCTCGTCAGTCTGGCCTTGCTGTTGACCCTGCTGATTCTGTTGTTGATTTTGATTTGTGTCTTTTGACTTACATCCCCAACCCCAGAGCAAAGGCAAGATAAGTAAAAGTAAAAATACGTTTTTTATCCCCCTAGTCCCGTTTAGAGATGAATCTCTAACAGGCTTGGAAATTTTTATCTTTTTTTCTTTATTATTCATAAAATTTTATTAATCCCCTTTAAAGTGCTTAAAATTAAAGTCATCCCAGATATTTTTTTTCAATTTGTCAGAAATTTTGTCTACTACGATTATTTTGTTGTGAGCCCAGATATCGTAGATAAATTTATCAGTAATTTCTATACGATACAGATAATCAGACAAAGACAAAAATGTATAGCGTAGTTCTGCCGGTAATCCCTCGGCAATTTTACCCAAATATTTATCAAATTGTGTTTTATTAACCTTGCCGACAATAAGAACATCTGTAGCGGCTGGCGACTCTGTCAAAATCCCCGTAAATACCAAAAGTTTCAAACCAGGCACTTTGGACATCTTACCAGCAACATTCATCTCCTCCAAGGCCAAAGATTTGAAAACTAAATTTTTGATTTCAGAAAATAAGGGAAAATCTGTATTGGCATAATAGTATTTCTTACCACCTTCATTTTCACTATGTAAAAAACCAAAATTTTCTAGGTTGTCCAGTTCACGCCTAATAGAATTGAGCTGTACACCCAAACGCCTTGCCAGCTCCCTGACAAAAAATTTCTCTTGATAATGGACACAAAAAAATTTTAGTATCTTGGTCCTAGCTACTGAACTAAAAATTTGTTCAAGCATATGAATAAAAATGGAGTTTGTTTACTTGATAGCTTAATTATAGTATAATATTTATTGATAGAAATGTAAAATCATGAGCCTAAAATACCACAAAATATTTACTCATGATCATCTTAATGCTAGAGAAGTGTCAGAAGTATATATGAGCGACTCTTCTGATCATGGACGCATCTTTATAATCCTGGAATTGCCTAAGCATAAAATTGATCAACAACCTTACGTAGACGAACTAATAAATCAGGCGGCTACTTATTTTGATACCAGTGGCCAGGAAGATCCAGAAACACTTTTGGAAGAAATACTCCAAGAAATAAACCAACTACTCCCAGAAATGGCCGGCTCTATCAAAATCCGCAACTGGATAAACACTTTGGATCTAGCTATTGGCATTATGAGCGGTGACAATATATATATATCCAGTATTGGCAGTATAAACGGCCTTTTGATGCACAACAATCAAATAACTACGATTGTCAGCAAAAACACCGATATAAACCCCGCCAAAGCTTTTTCTGATATTATCAGCGGTCAACTTGACGAAGGAGATTCTTTGATAATTTCTACCAATTCTTTATTTGATTACATATCAAAAGAAAAAATAAAACAAATTATCGGCAAATATTCCCCTTCTGCTGCCGCTATAAAAATCAATGAACTCTTGGAATCTGTACCAGAATTTGTGACCTTTAATTCTATCTTAATAAAAAAACCAGGCTTAGGAGATATGGACATCAACCCCGAACAAGCCCGACAAGCAAGCCATATACAACAAGAGCTTGATATAAAAATTAGCGATACTATAGAAAAAACTCCCCAAGACACCATAGGTAAACCCAAAACCAAACTGGTGGTAGATGTCAAAGGTTTTAAAAATATAGGTATTTTCCAAAAAATAGGTAATCTTTTTTCCCTAGCTGGTACATTTTTCCAAATGGTAGCCAGTATTTTTGTCTATATTTTCCAAAAAATCAAAGCTAGTATACTATTTTTGACTTCCAAAAAATACCGCAAAGCTAAAGAAGAAAAAACTATAGATAGTATAAAAAATGTCACTGATAAAAAATACTATTGGTTCAAAAATCTAAGTATTAAGAAAAAAATAGCCGTAGTAACTCTCTTTGTAATTTTATTGATATTTTTGCAAAGCCTAATATTTTTGACCCAAGAAAAAGCTGATGAAGAAAAAAATCAATACTATGATAATACTCTCATAAGCATCCAAAATAAATATGATGAAGCAGACGCCAAACTGATTTATAATGATGAAGAAGCGTCTGAAAATATACTCTTAGAAATAAAAGACCTGATAGACAGCCTCAAGGCCAGCTCTCCGGAACAACAAGAAAATATAGACCAGCTCAACGAAACATTGTTCCATAAACTAAACAAAGTCCGACATATTCACGTGGTAGATATGCCAATGGAGCTTTTTGACATGGGCTCTTTGGTCTCTGTACCACAAAGTATTGTCCAAAAAAACGGGATTTTTTATATCCTAGGCGACAATAAATTATATGAAATAAAAGATAATACCTTAAATACCTTATACGACTTTACAGAAAATCAAACAGTCCAATCCATGACCAACTGGCCAGACACTGAAAAAATAGTAATCTATACCCAAGACAGTGAAAGTCAAGGCTCATACAAAGTGTTTGATATAAGCCAAAAGAAAATAGTCGGCGAACTAAAAAAATCAGCCGACAACCAAGCAGTTGGTGATCTGGCTATATACGGCAACAATTTATATGTCTTAGATCAGTCCAGTAATCAAATATTTAAATATCCTGAAAGTGGCAGTTCTTTTGCCGGTGGTATAAAATGGCTACAGGAAGAAGCTGATTTATCACAAACCAGCAGTTTGACTATTGATGGTGGTATATATATCATAGACAACAGCGGCAAAATCCAAAATTTCCTCAAAGGACAAGAAGAAGATTTCAACTATCATGAACCCAGACCAACTATCGGCCAATCAGCCAAGATAAAAACCTTCAGGGATTCTGCTTATCTATATATTATTGACCCACAAAACATGAGAATAGTAATATTGGACAAAGATGGCAATATTAAGGATCAATATACCTCACAAAAATTTGATAATTTACTTGATCTGGCTGTGGATCCTGATGAAAAGGCTATTTATCTTCTCAATGCTAATCATCTATATCTCTTAGCAATAAATGAATAAATAAAAACACCCCCCACAAAATGCGGGGGTGTTTTTTAATATAATTTATTTCAAAGTTACGGTAGCACCGGCTTCTTCAAGTTTTTTCTTGATTGTTTCAGCTTCTTCTTTGGCTACACCTTCTTTGATTGGAGATGGAGCACTATCAGCCATATCTTTGGCTTCTTTTAAGCCCAATTGGGTGATTTCGCGGATTACCTTGATGACACCAATTTTGTTGCCACCAGCGGCAGTAAGCTCAACGGTAAATGAAGATTTTTCTTCTTGGGCTTCAGCAGCGGCTGGCATAGCAGCCATAGCTACTGGTTGAGCAGCTGAAACACCAAATTTATCTTCCAAGATTGATACCAATTCTGATAAATCCAAAACTGACATTTTTTCAATCTCTTCAACAATTGCTTTAAATTTGGCAGGAACTTCAACGTCCTTTTTTTCTACTTTTTTTTCTTCTGACATATTTTTTATCCTTTCTTCACCCCTGTTAAATAGCTCGCTTTGCGAGCTCCTGCGAAGCAGGATTTAACGGGGTAAAATTATAAATATATAAAATTAATTATTCTTTTTGATCTTTAATAGCTGATAAAACTCCAACAAAATTTCTCTGTACACCAGATAGTACTCCTACTATACCGGCCATTGGAGAATTGAGTGACCCCACCAATTTGGCTAGTAATTGCTCTTTGGATGGCAAATTGGCTAATCTTTTGACCATATCAGCCATGATGAACTTACCTTCCAAAATACCACCGTCAAGCTGCAAGGCTTCATTTTCTTTGGCATATTTGTTTAGTAATCTGGCTCCGGCCACTTCATCTTCATAAGAAATAGTCAAAGCTACCGAACCGGTCAAACTGTCCAAATTAACATCTGATA